>DATLWQ010000373.1:0-5407 GCA_035576225.1 Fimbriimonadaceae bacterium
GTAGTGGACTGGACGTGGCCGCCCGCTTCGAGGCCCTGGCAGACGAGGAAATCCGCGCCGAGGTCGATGGCGCGGCGCACACCGGCCACGCTCGTCACCTGGATACCGACCATGGCGCCCGCCTTGCGCACCTTGGGCAAGTGCGGCTCGGGGTCGCCCCACGAGAATGTGACGATGGGTACGCCCGCCTCGAGTGCGGCGTCGAGCGACTCAGGCGGAAACGACAGCGCATAGTTCACTTGGAACGGGTTCTCAGTGTGTGAGAGGACGTACCGAACGTTTTCAGCAGCGGCTTCGGGAGGAGTCCAGGTCAGTCCCATCGAGCCCACGCCCCCTGCCTGGGAGACGGCTGCGGCCAGTTCGGGGCCGGCAAGGCTCGCGGTCGGAGCCTGCCAGATCGGGTATTTCAGCGCGTCTAGAACTGATCCGAAGGTCTTTTCACTCACGCGGCGATGTTATCCCAGTCGTGGTTTCGGGGGCACTTGCGGGAGGGAGACTTGCTCTAGAACCCAGCGCCTGGCGCCCCAGGGAAGAACGGGAAGGGAGGTTCCTTCCAGCCGTTCTGCTCCCAAACAAGTCGCGTCTGCCTCACCTTTTCTATTAGGCCCGGCACCTGGTGCGGCGCTTTCTTCGGCTCCGACAAGAACGCCTTTTCGAACACGTCCCAGTACTGGTCGATGTTGTGTGAAAGGTCAAAGACCATCACCCCTTGGGTGGTCGCTGCGGCGGCCTGCAGTGCCCGGCCCAACTGGCGGGTGTCGCCCTTGTAGTCGTCGAGCATCAATCCCGCGTACGTCCAGCACTGGTCTTCCGCGACGCGGTTAGTGATCACGCCCGCGGCCTCGACGGTCCGGCCGATCGGCGCTGAGACCTTCATCGCGTCGATAATCGTCGCTAAATTGTAGTAGCAGCCCGTGATGAGCACGTCAAGGTACTTGGCGAACCCCGTTTCACGGTAGTGACGCGTCAGGAACGGAAACCCAGCTTGCAACTCGTCAGACCCGTAGTTGCTGCCGTACTGGGCATAGGCGCCGTACCACGAGCCAGCATAGATGCCGAACGTCTTCCCTTTCGGGATGTGGGCGCGCACGCCCTTGACCCAGTCGGTGAGGTTCTGTGCCCGGAAGATCAACCAGGCGTCGAAGTACGGACCCGGGTCGATTCCAGTGCGCAGATGTTCGTCGTAGGTGACGCGGTAAACGTCGTCGGGCCATTTGATCGGATGGCCGACCACTTGTTCAAACGCGCTGCGGGAGTACTCGGAGAAGTCCGCGTCCAAGCCAGCAAAGCGCAATCGGTCGTCGAAGAGCAGGCCGTCGACGTCGTAATTTGCGAAGACTTCGTCCACGAAAGCATACGTTCGCTCCTGCACCTCAGGGTGGAGCGGGTTCATCATGAGCGGGATCTGGTCTTGGTCCTCCGCGAGCGGGACAAACCGCGTGGCAGCCGAGAAGACCGCGAGCGCACCGACAGGAAAATCGTTCTTCACCTTGTCGACCGGACCAGTGTCGGCGACGGCAATAAAGGACTCGCCGTCGGCCGGGCGATCCTTTGACGAAGCCAGCACGGCCCCGTCCGGATCCAATGCGACGTACCAAGACACCTTGGGCAGAGACGACTTCGACGTATAGAGACCGACGCCTTCCTCCATCGTATTGGGCTTCGACGGCAGAGTGACCCCTTCCCCACCTCCTGCCGGGGCGACGACGGGCGACGTTCTCAGCACCCAAGTCTGCAGTAACGGATGCTGGTAGCCCCAGCCTGCCTGCCCGAACTTGGTGTCAGGGTCGTTTTCGTATCGCTTCGCGTAGGAGTGGCCCTCACTGAAGGCGTTCATGCTCACGAGGAGAGAGAGACCGTTGGCGTGCGCCTCGCGCACCATGGCGGCCAAAGGATCGAATTCCAGCGGCATCGTCTGGCCCTTCCACTCAGTGAGTTTGTCCGCCAGTTTGCTCGGGTATAGGGTTCTGCCGACGATCGGCTTGACGTCGTAGACGACTGTGTTGAAGCCGACGTTGGCCACCTTCTTCATCAGATCGGCGACCTTCTCGTCGGAGTTGCACCTGTCGAGGTTGGCGGTGCCGTCGATCCAGAGGACGCGGCCCTGCAGTCGGAGGCGGTTCGCAAACTCCTGGGCCACTCCTTCTTTCGCCTGGAGCGCGTCCACGCGCACGCCCGGCAGTCCTGCAAAGGGCCATACGGACTGGAAGCGGCTGGGGGCGACCTGCTGGGAGGCAAGCGCGATGGCAGCAGCGAACACCATTAGGAGGCTTTTACCCTGAGACCGCCGAAAACATCTTGCCGTCCCCAGTCGTCAAATGAACAGAGGAACACAAATGACAATCCGACACACCGTCCTGTTCTCAGTGCTCGCCATCATCGGGGGGATGGTCGGTGGCGCCCTGTTCGGGCGAACGATCCCGGTCGAGGCGCAGATCAAGCAGTTTCCGCCCGTCCGGTCCGAGAACTACATCGTTGTGCCGAACGAGGGCCTGCGGTTCATCACGGACAAGAGCAAACCGATCGCCTACCTCGGCCAGCAGGGCGGCGGGACAGTGTTCGTCCTTCTCGACGACCAGGGGAGCCCGTCGGTCGCCCTCGCGAGCGGCACGGGCGGAACCGTGACCATCCGTGCACAGCAGGGTGGCGGCAAGATCGAAGTCGCTTCGGAGGACCACAATACGGTCGCGCGGATGTCGGTCACCACGGGCGCGGCACAGTTCGACGGCCAGGTTCAGAGGTCAGTTTCGACCTTCGGTTCCAACGTGGGTGGCGGAACTCTCTCCATCAGCAAGCCTGACGGCAACAGCGCTCTCGAATTGAAGGCGACGAAGCAGGGTGGATTTGCGACGATCTTTGGGGCTATGTCGAGGTCGGCATTGACGCTCGAGGGGGGCGCGAACGGTGGCATCTTCAACGTCCGGGACAGCATGGGAACAACGACGGCGAGCGTCGTCGGCACTGGCGCCTTCTCATCGTTGAAAGACGGAAAGACCGTCTGGCACGCGCCCTAGTGGGGCGTGCCGGCCATCATTCCGTCGAGCTGCATGTTCGCCGAGCGGATGCGCTGGCACAGGACCCGCGAGAGGTTCTCAAGCATGACGCACTTCATGCCGAGGTCGTGCTTCATCATGTCTCGAAGATCGTTGGCGGGTATGACCGCAACCTGTGACTCTCCGCGGCTGACGACGGTCGCCGACCGTGGCTCGTCGTCGATCAGTGAGACCTCGCCGAGCACGCTTCCCGGCCCGACCTCGGCGATGACGTCGCCGGAGAACGTCTTGATCTGAACGTTGCCGCGCAGCACGATCATCAGGTCGTGGTCTCGGCCGAACTGCCGGACGATCGTATCGCCCCCCATGAACAGTTTGACCGTGGCGAGCCGAAAGATCGTGTCGATGTGCGAGTCCGAGAGTCCGCGAAAGAGATAGTTGTCGCGTAGTGCCTGCGGTAGTTCCATGCTGTTCACCTGTGACGCCCCATTTTATTCCAAAACCGGCTGTGGCCGGGACTTGATGTGGACGTCCCGCTGGGGATACGGGATCACCACGCCGTGCTCCTGGAAGAGTTTGACGATCTCTACGTTGTACTGGCTGACCAGGCGCTTCGGTCGGAAGACCTGAGTCTCCGTCCAGACGGAAATCTCGAAATTGATGCTGCTGTCGCCGAAGTCCGAAAGGAACACTTCCGGCGCGGGGTTGGAGAGGATGTCGGGCGAATTGGCCGCCGCCTGCTTCATCAGTTCGATGACTTGGTCGACGTCCGAGTCGTAGTGCACGCCCACCGGAACAAAAAGCATTCTTCGCCGCGCGTTCAGGGTCCAGTTGATAAGCCGCGCGTTCAGGAGGTCAGAATTGGGAACGACCACCGTCGCGTCCTGGATCGTCTGCACCTGCGTCGAATATGTGCCGATCCGGTCGACGTTGCCTTCCAAGTTGTCGATGACCAGCCTGTCGCCCGGTCTGACCGGCCTAGAAATGAGAAGGATGAGCCCAGCGACAAAATTGCGTGCGATGTCCTGAAGCCCTATGCCCAGGCCGATGCCGAGGCCGCCCGAGAAGATCGCGAGCCCTTCCATGTGGATGCCCGCGGAATCGAGCGCGAACGCGAGCCCGGCGACGAGGACGATATAGTAGGTGATGCTCGTGATCGCGTTACGCACGCCTTCGTCGAGGCGGTGGTTCTTCGCGAGCATCTTGCGCAGTACGCGCCTCGTCAGCAGTGCCACGAAGATTGCGATCGTCGGGTAGACGATGATCTTGAGGATCCCAAGGTAGGTGAACGTCGAACCGCCCACCTTCAGGAACGGCGTGTCGAGCACGTCGAACCAACGCTGAATGGCCTCTAGCACAGGCCCATTCTAGCCGATCAGTCCAAGTTCACGGCCCCATCTTGAACATAATAGAGGCTCGTGGAGACTGGATTCGTAAGTTTCTTCAGCGGTGCGCTTGGGCTCGATCTCGGGCTAGAACAGGCAGGCATGCGCGCGCTGGCCTACAACGAAATCGACAAGTCCGCTCTGCAGGTTATCCGCGAGTCGAAGCCCGGTGCCCTCGTGTGGGACAGCGACGTCCGCAACCTAGACGGCGCCAAGGTGGTGAACGAGGTCGGTCGAGAGGTCTTTGCGGTCGTAGGCGGCCCGCCATGCCAGTCGTTCTCTACAGCGGGCAAGAGGCGCGGTCTATCCGACCCCCGGGGAAGTGCACTCTTGCACTTCATCGATCTGGCCATCGTGATCCGACCAAGGTTCATCGTCGTCGAGAACGTAAGGGGCCTTTTGTCCGCTCCGCTCCTGCACCGTCCACACAGAGAGCGCGGCGACGGCTTCCCTGACTTAAGGACTGAGGAGAGTCCTGGCGGTGCGCTGAAGGAGGTGGTGGCAAGGCTCGAAGCCGAAGGATACGGGGTCTCGTTTCAACTCTACAACACCGCAAACTTCGGCGTGCCGCAACTGCGCGAGCGGGTCGTGTTGATCGCTTCGTCATGTGGTGCCCGAGTGCCTCACCTCGTGCCGACGCACTCCAAGGAGGGGGACGGTGGGTTGAACCCATGGGTGACATTCCGGCAGGCGGTTCGTGGGCTCTCGGAAATCGGGCCGTGCGCCCGCCTCCGACCGGGACGTGAGGAGTTTCTGCGACACATCAGCGAAGGTGAGAACTGGCGCGCTCTTTCACGCGATATGCAGAAGCGGGCGCTGGGCGGCGCCTTCAATTCGAGCGGTGGTCGTGTGGGCTTTTGTAGGCGCGTGGCGTGGGACCGTCCGTCGCCGACTCTTGTAACGAGCCCGACGATGCCCGTGACGGAACTCATCCACCCGACAGAGATGCGACCGCTCTCAGTGAACGAATACAAACGCATCCAGACATTTCCTGACGACTGGCCCCTCGTCGGAGCGGTCGAGCGACAG
>DATLWQ010000374.1:0-7815 GCA_035576225.1 Fimbriimonadaceae bacterium
GACGTCTATCCGGCGCCGGTGTCGCGGAGCCCGATCTTGTTGCGGCCCTCGCGGATTGCGAAGATCCTGGGCATGCCTGTCGAGGTCGGGGCGGCCTCGCAGTATTTGACGGCGCTGGGTTTTGAAGTGAGCCAAAAGGACGACGGACTGGTGTGCGCGCCGCCGACCTGGCGGATCGACGTTGTGCGAGAAGACGACCTCGTGGAGGAAGTCGGGCGCATCCATGGTTACGAGAAGATCCCGGAACTGTTGCCGCAAGGGGAGACGACGCGCGGCGGCGTCTTCGGGGCGGACGCGATGATCGACGAAGTGCGCGACGAACTCTTGCGCTGCGGGCTGACGCAGACTGTGAGCCATACGTTGCGCGACCTACACCCGCTCGACGCCCTGGGCGACCGCACCCGTGTACGCACGCCGCACTCTCCAGAAATTGCGCACTTGCGCAACAGCAACTTGCCTAGCCTCGCCGACGCTGCGAACAGGAACGGCAACAACGATCTGCACCTCTTCGAGATCGGCAAAGTGTTCCCTGAAACAGGCGAGAGGGCGAGCGCGGCCATTTTGGAGGTCGGCGGCGACAGGTTTGAGGACTGGCAGAAGAGGCAGTCGCCTGGCTCGGACTTCTTTAGTCTAAAGGGGATTTTGGAGCGCGTGTTCGCGCGTGTGAGCGCGCCGTTCGGCGTCGGCGCGAGCGAGGACGAGAGGCTGCACCCGACACGGCAAGCATCACTGGAGTCGCGAAGCGCCTTTATTGGAGTGGTAGGTCAGATTCACCCGGAAAAGGCCGAGGCTTGCGGGCTGCCGAAGGAGACCGTACTGGCAGAGATCGACCTGGGTGCGCTCTGGGACGCGTGCGGAGCGGAGCGTCACCTGCGCGAGATCAGTCGCAACCCGGCGACGCGGCGCGACATTGCGATCGTGCTCGACCGGTCGGTGCCGTACAGCGACGTGAGCGCGGCGATCGAGAGTGCGGGCGGCGAGGTGCTGGAGCGACACTGGCTGTTCGACGTCTACTGCGGAAAGGGGATCCCGGACGGAAGCCACAGCCTGGCGATCGCGCTGCAACTACGGAAGGTCGGTTCGAACTTTACTGACGAAGAAGCGAACCAGGTGCGGGACTCTGTCGTGCAGGCGCTCGAAGGTCTGGGAGCGACACTGCGGTAGCCACGAGCCGCGCGACGACCATCGCGAGAGCGACGACGTAACCCGCACGGAACAGCGACGGAAGGTAGTGGTAGTGGCCGAACGGCTTGAGCCACGCCATCGGCAGGAACGCGACGAACGACATCGCGAGGAAGCCCACGAACCACCATTTGGCGCGGTCGTCACGCCACGCCTGGACATAGGCGACAAAGTTGCCCGCTGCGCCAGAGATCGGCGCCCAGAACGGGCCGGTGAGAAGAATGAGCACGCCGCCGACGAACGACTGGAAGGCGGTGTAGGCCCAGAACACGGCCGGGAACGAGTACTGCCCGAGGACGATCCAGACCCCTGCACCTGTGCGGAACTGTTGGGCCTGGTATCCGGAGACGTCGGAGGGGACGAGCGCGCGGCGCAGGGCCAGGTAGGCGAAGAGAAGCGCCCAGAACGCGATGTGAGGCATCCAGGACGACTTGGTGCCGCGCAAAAGGAAGAGCAACTGCACTCCGACGAAGAGACCGGGGAGCATGACTGCCTGCTCGTAACTGCCGAGCGCGAGGACTGTACACAGGAGCGCGACGACGACCCACACCCAGGGGTACTTGGCGGTCACGACCTGGGTCGACTTGGTGGCCGGGAGGTCTTCGGCCGTCGCCTTTCGCTCAATGCGCTTGCCGGAGAGGCGCACGTAGCGCGCGTACGCCGCGACGGCGGCGAAGGCGAAGACGCACATGACACTGGCGGTCCGGCCCGGAAGCCAATCGACGATGCGGCCGGCGAACTCCGAGACCGGGCGGAGCGATTCGCTGAGGAAGTAGCAGGCGAGCCACGCGGCCAGGCACTTCCCCGCCATCTTGGGCCCGCCCCGGAACAGCCCGATGAGGCAGAGTGGGCCGAGCCAGGCGATGGCGACTGCGAGGGGTTGCGTTAGTGTCTCCCCGCTGTGCCAGAGCGCGAAGAGGAGCGTTGCTAGGAAGGCGAACCACGGGGTATCGGTGAGTTCGCGAAACACCCAGAAGGACAGGAGCACGCAAAGCGCAGCAAGGAGCGCGTTTGTCGCACCGTATCCCGCCGGGTCGTCGCCGGAGCGCGCGTTGTCCCATTCAAACGCGAGGGTCGAGACCGGGCGATAGAAGTGGTTCTGGAGCGGCCAGTCGCCGCGGAACCAGGCTGTGGGGTCCTTCACTTCGCGCAGACGATGGATGAGGGCGACGGTGTCGGTGTCCTTGAGGAGTTGCGGCGACGACGAGCGGCTGGCGTAGACCATGGCACTGAGCGCCAGGACGGGCACGAGCCACCAAAGCCATCTACGCACGCTGGGACTATACCGGCCTTTTTCGAACCTGGACACCCGGGACCTGTGGGGCCGAACGGAACAAACGACGGTGCCATCGCGTATATGCCGTCACCAGTGAACGAGGTGAACAGAAGTGAAGTTCCTGCTCAAGTACGCGGTTATGGCGGTGTCAGTGATCGGTTCGCTCTTTGCGTCGATCGAGGCACCGAAGCCTGCCGCCACTCTGCAGGCGCCTGCGTCCACAAAGATGGTCGTCCGACCGGCGGCAAGGGTGTTACAGCCGACCGCAGTCAGGAGGATCACGGTGATCCTGCCGGCCCAAGTCAAGACGAGGGCACCGGCCGACGACACGACGTTGTCAAGGCTGCTTCCCAAGACTTACAACGTGAAGGCGATCCAGAAAGAGGCGCCTTGGTTCTTACGTCTTGACTCTCTCTCTCTAGAGCCGCTGACACAGAACTTCGACATTTTCGCTACTGGCGGAATGCCAAACGTTCAATAGGCGCCTGCCTCCCCTCGCACGCAACGTACGAGGGGAGGACTGTGCCTGCTACCCGCCCCCGCCGACGCGGTTGCGCGCCTTGGGCGGCTGGATGTCCGGCTGCGGGTGCTTCTTCGCTTCGTCGAGCAGGTAGGCGATGGCCTTGTCCAGTTGCGGATCGTCGCCTTTGACGTAAGCGTTGGGGTCGCTCGGGACGTCGACGTCGGGCGAGACGCCCTCGGCCTCGATCGCCCAGCCGCCTTTTATCGTGTACATCCCGTAGTTGGGCACGAAGATGGTGCCGCCGTCCACGAGGCCCCAGCCTGGAGACGATCCGACCTCGCCGCCGTACGTGCGCCGTCCGAAGATCGGGCCGAGGCCGAGGTCGCGCCAGCGGTGCGGAAACTCCTCGCCGCATGAGACGTTGAACTCGTTGACCAGGAGCGCTTTGGGGCCGAGGAACCACTCGGTCTGTCTGGACCACGGATACGGGCTCGACCTCATGTTGAAGAAACCGGTGAGCTTCTCATCGAGGATGTCGTTGATCATCGACTGGACATATCCGCCGTTGTTAAAGCGCGTGTCGATCAGCAGCGCCTCTTTGTCCCGCTGCGGATAGAACTGCCGGATGAAGTCGCTGACGTCCTGGTTGCCCATGGCGGCGAGATAGATGTATCCGACCTTGCCGCCCGACTTCTTGTCGACGTACTCTTTGTTCTTCTCGATCCAGTCGACGAGGCGCATGCGGTTGTCGCTGGCGACCGGTTTGACGTAGACGGTGCGCGCTCCTTCTGCGGTCGGCGTCGAGTTGACCTGGATTGAGACGGTCTTGCCCGCGCGACCGACCATGCCGGCGAGGAAGTCGCTGCCGACTTTGGCGGGAACGCCGCTGACCGAGATCAGATAGTCGCCCTCGTTGACGCCGAGGCCCGGTGCGGCGAGCGGGGACATTTCGCTCGTAAGGATCCCGTCGCCGCGCAAGATGTTCGAGATCTTGTAGTAGCCGCTCGGGTCGGGGGTGAGGTCGACACCGAGGAACGAGCCTCGGCTCGGCGGCCTCAAGGTCTGCGTGTCGCCGACGGCGAGGTACTCGTGTGAGGAGCCAAGTTCCGCCTGGAGCCAACGGATGAGTTCGTCAAGTTCGTCCCGGCTGCGGACTCGCGGGAGGAACTGGGCGTACTTCTGGCCGATCGCGTTCCAGTCGTTGCCGTGCATGTTCTGCACATAGAAGTAGTCGCGCAGGAACCGCCAAGCGTCCCAGAAGATCTCCTTGTACTCCTGGGCGGGGTCGATGCGCAGGGTGAGTCCGCCGGCGTCGAGTCTGCCGGAGGTCGGAGGGACGTCCTTTCCAGAGACGTCGACGACGCGCATCCCGCTGACGAGCAGTTTCTTGCCGTCTGCGCTCATGTCGACCATGGAGCCGGGTGTGAGTGTGCCGCCTGACTTCTTGCTAATGTCGAAGTAGTCGACCGAACCGCCGCCTGAGACGAGGACGCGGTCGCCGGGGATGAGGAGTTGAGCGTAGTTGCCGGGCTTGAGAGGCAGGACGATCTGGCGGTCCCACAGGCCGTCGAGATCCACCTTGGTGCCGTCGTCCTTCTTTTCTTCTGCCTTCGCTGGCTCGTCCTCTGAGGAGTTCTTGTCGAGATATGGAGACTTGCCGTCCTTATCGAGGATGAGCAGGCAGACGACCGTCGGATCGGCGGAATCCAGGTGGTTCATGTAGGCGTCGCTGGTCACGGCAAAGTTGCGGTTGCTGAGGAAACCGAGATACTTGCCGTCGGTGCTGAACGCGGGCGCGACATCGTTGGTGCGTGCGTCGCCGAGAGGCGTCCTCTTTCCCGTCGCGATCTCGTACATGACGATCCGACCGTAGCCGGTGATGCCGTTCACGTCGCTATAGGCGAGCCACTTGCTGTCGGGCGAGAAGTCGAACTGGACGCCCGACCACGTCGCGTAGGACTTGGCGATCATCTGCTCGCTGCCGTCCTCGACCTTGATCAGCCGCAACCAGTCGTTGCTGTCGTTGAGCGCGATCCACTTGCTGTCCGGCGACCACGCGTAGTTGACGAGGCGCCGGTTGGCGTCCTTGGTGACCTGGCGCGGACTGGAGCCGTCCGTGTTTGCTATGTAAAGTTGCTGCTCGCCCGACTCGTCGCTGAGATAGGCGACGGACTTGCCGTCCGGCGACATGTGGGGCGTGCGCAGGCGGGCTCCGTCTTTCGCCATCCAAAGTTCGGCTGCGCCCTCGCCGACCGGCAGGCTGACGATCTGTCCGCGCGCCTCGATGAGTGCCCGCTTCCCGGTCTTGGTCAGGCTCGCGTCGCCAGTGTTCTCCATCGCGGGCACTCGGAACGGCCGGAGGTGGATGAGGTCGCTCGGCATATCAAACTCGACCGGCATCGTCTTGCCCGTTGCGATGTCGTAGACCTCGACCTCTTCGCCCTTCTGATAGATGACCCGCTTGCCGTCTGTGTTTATGTCGCGGATCTCGAAGTTGTAGGGCCCGGCGACCGCCTGCGCCTTTCCTCCTGTGGCCGGGACGCGCATGAGGGTGAAGGAGTCGCCCTGCATGTTGGCGAAATAGACGTCGTTGCCCGCCCAGCAAGGGAACTCGTCGGTGCCGGGAGTGTTCGTGATCTGCTTGAACGACTTGGTGTCGAGGTCACCGACCCAGATCTGGTTGAGCATGCCTCCCGTGTAGTAGAACCACGCGTTGGTGGCGCGGTTGAAGCGCGTGAAGGCGAACTGCGGCCCTTTGCGGCTGAACGAGACGTTCTCCGAAAACTCGAGCGGGAGCCTCTCCGGTGCGCCGCCTGCTGCGGGCACCATCTCCATCGCGTAGTTCTCCGGCATCTGGCTCGTGCGGTACACGACCTTTGTGCCGTCGTTGTTCCAGCCTTGCACCGTCGCAAACGAATAGTTGTAGGTCAGTCGTTTGGGCGGGCCGCCCGCGGTCGGCATGACGTAGGCCTCGCGCACACCGTCGTACTCGGCCATGAACGCGATCTGCTTTCCGTCCGGTGAAAAGCGCGCGTAGAACTCGGTGCCGTCGTCGCTCGTGAGGCGGCGCGCCCTATGCGTCTTGAGGTCGCCGAGCCAGAGGTCGCCTTCGCTGGTGAAGACGACGGTGTCGCCGTAAATGTCGGCAAACCTCATGAACGGCGGCGCCGGCTGCTGGGAGAACGTGAGTGCGAGAAGAGTTGCTGCGATCATGATCGTTCTGGTCGGGTTTTACCGGATGAAGGACTTCGGCGGTTCCCTTAGGGGACCTGGGGCTGCGAGATCGTGAAACTATGCACGGCGCAAGCGGCGTACTCTGTGCCACTTATGGTTATCACTTTAGCCCTTGCCACGGCCGTGGCAGGCGTGTCTCTGGCGGTGTTCCAGCACCCGCCGGTGCAGGACGCGCTCCTGGACAAACTCGTAGGCAAATGGGAGATCACCCGCGTCCACAAGAATGAGACGGAGATCAACGTCGCGACGTGCGAATGGGTTCTCGATCACCACTTCATGCGCATCTCCATGAGGGATCCCAAAGACAAGAACGGATACCAAGCGAACGTCTATATCACCTTGAACAGCGTCATCAAGAAGTACGAAATCTATTGGCTTGACACCTTTGCCGGTACGTGGCCCGGGTCTGTCGGCTATGGGCATAAGAAGGACGACTCGATCGTCTTTGAGTGGAAGGACTCCGATGGGACGCTGAGGAACACGTTCGAGTGGAAGGAGGACGCTAAGACGTGGACCTCGACGATCGACCAGACGGACGAGAACGGCAAGTGGACGAACTTCGCGATCGACACTTATCGGAAGAAGTAGGCGGGATTGTCCTCACCCCCTGGCCCCCTCTCCACTAGAGTAGTGGAGAGGGGGAAACCTGTCTGTGGGCAGGGGCCGGTGGTTTGGTAATCTGTCGGTAGACATGGCAGCATTCAACGGGCCAAGAGACTGGGGTCGGCTACTGACCGCGATGGTCACGCCGTTCCACAAGGACGGAAGCGTCAACTATGAGGAGGCGGCACGGATCGCGGCGCACCTCGTCGACGTGCAGAAGAACGACGGGCTGGTAATTAGCGGGACGACCGGCGAGTCGCCGACGCTGAGCGACGAAGAGAAGTTCTCGCTGCTCTCGTGCACATTGGACGCGGTCGGCGACCGCGCGGCGGTCGTGTTCGGCGCGGGGACGTACGACACGGCACACTCTATCCACCTGACTAAAGAGGGCGAGAAGCGCGGGGCGCACGGCATCATGCTGGTCAACCCGTACTACAGCAAGCCGGGACAGGCTGGGCTCTATGCGCACTTCAGCACCGTGGCCCGCGAGACAGGGCTGCCGGTGATGCTGTACAACATCATGCCTCGATCGTCGATCAACCTGGAGACTCCGGTGCTGATCCGGCTCGCGAACGACGTGGCGAACATCGTCGCGGTGAAGGAAGCAAGCGGCAACCTGAACCAGATCGCGGACGTGGCGGCGAAGATGCCGGCGGGGTTCCGCATCTACAGCGGCGACGACGCGCTGACGCTGCCGATCATTGCCGTGGGTGGGCACGGGCTAGTCTCCGTGGCGGCGCACGTGGCCGGAGCCGACCCGAAGGCCGTTATTGACGGGGCCGTGGCCGGCGACCTCAAGTCGGCACAGAAGGCGAACGCGCGATTGGTCGATCTGGTGAAGGCTGTGTTCTCCGCTCCTTCGCCGACACCGATCAAGTACATGCTCGCGAAGAACGGGTTCGACTGCGAGGACGTGCGGCTACCGCTGGTGAAACTGGATGGAGCGCAAAAGGCCGTGATCGATGCCGCAATGAAGCCGTTTGCGATGGCATAGGTAAACGGTGGTGCCGCAGGAGCGGCACCCTCCCCGGATCTTTCGGGGCTTAGTCGCGCTGTT
>DATLWQ010000375.1:0-7664 GCA_035576225.1 Fimbriimonadaceae bacterium
AGACCGGTTGCTGGTCATCGCGTCGAACACGTCTGCCACGGAGACGATCCTGACCAAGAACGGTATGTCCTCGCCCTTCAGGTGATCGGGGTATCCCGAACCGTCGAGCCGCTCATGGTGCGACCGGACGATGGGCAGACAGTCCTTGAACAGGTCGACGTTCTCGATCATTCGCGCCCCGATGACCGGGTGCTTCTTGACGACGTCGTACTCCTCCGCCGTCAATCGGTCGGGTTTGAGCAGGATGTCGTCGGGAATTCCGATTTTGCCGACGTCGTGGATCAGAGCGCCGTGGCTGAGAGTCCGGCGCTCGAACTCGCTGAGTCCTAGTTCGACCGCCATTCTGACGCTGTACTGTCTCACTCGCTCCGAGTGGCCTGCTGTGTAGGGGTCTCTTGCTTCGACCGCCTTGACCATTGTTTTAAGGACCAATTGGAACGAACTCTCCACCTGGCGGATGGCCGCTTGGAGCTGCTGGTTCTTTTCGTCAACTTGGCGGTGCTTTTGATGGATCTCGTCCTTGGCAGCCATCAGAGCGGTGATGTCGGTGCAAAAGACAAGCACTTGGGAGCCGCCCAGGTCGGAGTTCTCCGTGACGGCGCCGTGGATACTGAAGTGCCGGGTTTCGCCCTTGTCAATCACCCTGATCTCGCCAGCCATCTTGCCCCCTTCGGCCAGAAGCCTGTCAAGCGCGCGCAGGAAGCCGTCCCTGTCGCCTTCATGAATTTGGTTCAGAACCTCATTGGGATCTCGGCTTTCGTCGTTGTCCCAGGCACCGTTCGTGAATACAACGCCGCCGTCCTTGTAGACAAACAGCCCAATTGGGAGATTCCCCAAGAGCGCCTGGTAGGCGTCCCTAGTGGCGTCGTATTCGCTCTTGACCTTGCCTAGCCAACGATCCTTGAGCAACACAGCGCCGAGCAGTCCGATCGTGCTAAGGGACAGCACGACGGCCACGATCAGGCGCGCGGCCTGCGACTTGTTCTGGAGGCTGATCTGGGCCTCCGAGTCAAGGAGGGCGCCCTGGTTCCGCGTGCGCTCGATCCTGACGGCCCGTAATAGCAGGTCGCCTTCCTCTGCCCTGACTGCCTCCGGGGCTCCCGTTGCCTTGATGTACGAGTCAATCTGGGCTGCAATCCAGGGGTCTCCGTTGTCGTCGAAAAAGTGCTGCGCGTTCTGCAGTCGGGCAAGCCAGCCGGCGGGTCTGTCAGGCTGGAGTTCCTTTTCAATCGTCTCGAGGTATCTCAGGGACGCCGTGGCCGTGTGGGTGTCCTGAAGGGCCCGGCTGGCTTGTTGGAACCCGAAATAGCCGTCGATAACAATGGCGGCACCGCTGGCGACGAGACCTGCGAAGATCCAGGCCGTCACCTTGCCCGTCGAAGTGATCTTGAAGGACTCCAAGTTGACGGCCTTGATCTGAAACGTTAGGAGGGCGCCGACGAGCACGGACACGACGACGGCCAAGACGAGCGCCCCGATGAGACGCGTCCAGATAGAGTCGACCGTCATGTGAAAGCCGATGTTGTTCGCCTCGACGACCATGAGCGCTGTGGTCGCTCCGTCACCGCCTATCAGGGGCAGGATCGCCCTTCTTGCCTTTCCGGCGCCAAGGCTATGGAGGGTCACGGCCTTGTTGCGGCTGGACGTCTCTGCCTGTTCGACGAAGTCCGTATCGGTCTCTTGGGTCCACTCGGTCTTCTTGAGAGCGCCGTTGGAGTCCGCTATCAGGCCAAGAGCGTAGCCCTCGTCGTTCCGGGAGATCGTGTAAATGCGATCGATGTCCTCAGAGGAGCCCACGATCCTCTTCAGGGAGTCTCTAAGAGCCTCCAGACGGGCGTGGTTCTTTACTGGATCTCGCACGGAGTCGCTGAGGACTTCTGGGTCGATCTGGACGGCGGCTAGGCGGGACGTGTCGAGCAGGCGGACGTCGGCGGCCTCCTTTGCCGCCTGAAAGGACTGCACATACCCTATGGCCGTTGCTCCCGCTCCTACCGTCGAAATGGCCAATGAGAGTATGAAGAACCTCTTCCAATTGAACGGTTTCGTCACACCCATGCCGATGGGGATCGGTGCCCCACTTCGAATTCTTGGCGCGCCTTAGGTTGAACTTCAGGTACGTGCCGTCACAAAAAGTTGCGACCCCAGGGCTTGGACGCCCTGAGGTCGCGCTGAACGGGCCCTCTGAGGGGCCTATCTCCGGTTTGTCGATGTAATCAGCACGTGCTCGGTGTTCGGGTCGTACTGGACGTCGATATTGAGCGTGCTACTGACGAAACTCAGCGGGACTATGGTACGCCCTGACTCGATGTAGGGAGCCCGCTCGAAGAGGAACTTCGACCCGTTGAGGGTGCCGTAATCGTTGCCGATGCTGAACTTGATCGCACCGCCGAGACCGTCGGCTTCTACGGTCTTGGTCTCGCTCTTCCAGTTGACCGTTCCGCCGGCCTCCTCGAAGATGTGACGGAACGGTGCGAAGGGAACTCCGTCGACGACCCGCGTCGGGGCGTCGAAGTCCAGCACGTGTCCGTTGAGTTCGACGGCGAAGTTGACGCTGGAGTCGAGCCTCGTGCCGAACTTGATCGTCCGCAACGCAAGTTTGGCCGGTTCGCCGGGCTGCTTCGAGTCGGCTTTGGGAACAACGCTCGCCTCGACGGCGACACGAGTACCGGTCGGGAGGAGCGTCCGCTGGCCGGTGATTGCGCCCTTGCCGAGTCTTGGTGCCTTCGTTCCCGCAGGAGCCGCCGTTGCCATCTCGTCGGTGTTGACCGAGACCGTAGGCGCCGTAAGGGTCGGCTTGATCGCGCTTACGACCGGCGCGGTCGTTGTGCCTGCGTCCGTCGTCTTCAGTTCGGCTGTCTTGGCCGCAGTCTTGGCGGAGGCGGTCGTTGTCGTGTCGAGCGGGTTCATCCGCTCGGTGTGGCCGCTCGGGTTATTGACGAACAGCCGCATCTTTTCTGTCTTGTAGGTCCGGCTCGAGTCGTTGACGTCGACCACCCACGCTTGAACCTCGTGCCAACCGTTTGAGACCCCGCTGGTGTCCCAAACGTAGGTGTAGGGCGGGTAGTTTCTAAGCGATTGGAAGTCGTCGTCGACGAAGAAACTGACGTACAGGTTGCTGAGTTTCTCGTGGAGGCCCAGGGTGATCTCGACGGGCCCATTGACGGTGCTGCCCGCGTTGGGCTTGGCCAAATAGACCGGCCCGGTCGGCTTACGGTCAACGAAGACCGTGCTCTCTTGGCGTCCAACGAGCTTGCCCTGCGCGTCAAAGAGCCGCACCTCGATGCTGTTGTTGCCGTCGGCGAGGATCGCCGGGTTGAGCGCGAAGTTCGTCTCGCCAGTCGAAGTCGCTCCATCGATCGAGCGCGAGGAGACGCTTTCCCCGTTGACTCTCAGTTCGACTAGGGCGACCCTGACTCCGTCATATTTGACGGTGATCGTCTTGTTGTTCGCTGCCCGGTTGATGAGGACGGTCCCGTCGATAAAACCGGCCCTGGCGGATCCAAAGAGGAGCCCGACCATGGCCACAAAGATCATTCGCGTCGCTACGAGGGTCCGCATTAGATGCTCCGGGCATGTTGAGCCGCGACGGCCCAACGATGCCAGACTTTCATTGTTGCACGTTTGAGGTCAAAAGTCAAGAAAAAGGGCGGTTCCCAGCCTTCGGAGATGCTAGGCGATAGACTCTTTGGTAACTGATGTTGACCTTGACCGCGCTCTTGGCAATGGGGGGGGCAGTGGGCTTCGTGGGCGAACTGCAAGCCTACGTCGACCGGCCCGAGCCGAGTTTTGGCTGGGAGAGGCGGACTCTGGACGGCCACGAGGCGCTCCGGTTGACCTCTCAAGCCTGGCAGGGGAACCTTTGGAAGCACGACGTCGTTCTCATCGAACCTGCCAAGAAGACGGTGGAAGGATCAGCGATCATCGAGGTGACCGGCTGGACTCCCAACCAGGCAGACTACGCGCTCGCCCAGCAGATGGCCGACGCCTCCGGGATGACGGTCGCCGTCCTGTTCCAGATCCCGAACGAGCCGCTCTGGGGCTATGAGGAGGACGCCCTGATCGCCCATACGTTTGAGGAGTTCCTTCAGACTGGCGACGCGGACTGGCTGTTGCTGTTCCCGATGGTGAAGAGCGTCAAGGCGACGATGACCGCTCTTCGGCAGTCGTCGGCTGGCGCGCTGCAGACGTTCATTGTGACGGGCGCGAGCAAGCGCGGCTGGACAACGTGGCTCTGCGGGGCGCTGGGAGACCCGTGGATCGTCGGTATCGCCCCGAGGGCATTTGACAACCTGGACTTCGTTGCACAGTTGAAGAAACAGATCGACGAATGGGGGGAGTATTCGCCAATGATCCGTGACTACACGGACAAGGGCCTGCAAAATTTACTGGGGTCCGACGAGGGGAAGAGGCTCGTTTCCCTGACAGATCCTCTTGCGTACGTCGACAAAATCAACGTGCCCATTCTCGTGGGTACGGGGACGAACGATCCGTTTTGGACGGTGGACGCGAGCCAGGTGTATTGGGGAAAACTCCCGACACGTAAGTGGTCGATCGCTGTCCCGAACGGAGCGCACGAGATGGACGAGCCCGCGCGTTGGGCTCCGACCGTCGGTATTTTTGCGCGTGCGTGCGCGATGGGGAGGTTGCTACCGACGGTGACGTCGAGGATGTCTGGCGATTGGACGCTGGACGTCGACTGCACTCCCGGTCCAATCGCGTACACGGTCTGGAAAGCGACTGCGGACGACATGCACTTCGACAAGACCGTTTGGACGGGCGAAAGGAAGACGCTGGCTACGACGGACAGCAAGCGCGGAATCAGTGTCACCGGCAACTCGATGAAGACGAAGAACCTCGCAATCTTGCTGGAGTTGG
The DNA here is from genome assembly GCA_035576225.1 of Fimbriimonadaceae bacterium. Lineage (GTDB taxonomy): Bacteria > Armatimonadota > Fimbriimonadia > Fimbriimonadales > Fimbriimonadaceae > JADFMN01. The sequence goes on from DATLWQ010000375.1 coordinate 4,876, forward strand.
AGTTTTCCACAGACACGGGGATACTGAAACTTACGACGCCCGTTTACGTGGTGCGCAAGCGCTAGGGACGCGGCCCTGTCTCCGCAACGATCACGCTGGAGATTCCGCCGCGGACGTTGAAGCGACCAGTTACGCGCATCCACCGTGGTGTACAAGCCCGAGACAGTTCGTCAAGAATGCGGTTCGTAACGGCCTCGTAGAAGATCCCCTCGTCTCGGAACGAGTAGTAATAGAGTTTGAGCGACTTAAGTTCGATGCAGAGGGCGTCAGGGACGTATTCGAGGTCAATGGTAGCGAAGTCCGGCTGGCCCGTCTTCGGGCAGACGCTCGTGAACTCCGGGCAAGTGTGGGTGATCACGTAGTCGCGCTCTGGGGCAGGGTTGGGAAAGGTCTCGATCACCGTGCTCACTAAGCGAGATCGTACCTTTCGGGCGGCTCCGACCGGGGGTAGCATGGAATCGATGCTGGCAGTAGTTTTTCCGGGCCAGGGCTCACAGTCGCCTGGAATGGGCAAGGCGATTTACGAGGCTAGCGAGGCGGCCAGAAGGGTTTTCAACCAAGTGGAGGAATCCGTCGGAACCGACATGCGCGCCCTGTGCTTCGATTCGGACGACGAGACCCTTCGGCAGACGCGGAACGCTCAACTGGCTTTGTACGCCGTCGGGGTCGCCTGCTACTCTGCGTTGGTGGAGGCCGCTCCTGACCTTCCGGTTAAAGGGGCGGCAGGTCACAGTGTGGGGGAGTACGCCGCGCTTGGTGCTGCCGGATGGTTCGAAATCGGGGACGGCGCGGCGCTCGTCCAGCGGCGTGGCGAACTTATGTCGTCGGCCGGTAGCGTCAGACCCGGAGGAATGGCCGCCGTGCTGGGGCTAGATCGCGACGCCGTCGAGCGCGTATGCTCAGAGGTCGATGGAGTCTGTGTGGTCGCCAACGACAACTGTCCAGGGCAACTGGTCGTGAGCGGCGACAAGGCGGCGATCGACGCGTGTGCTGAGCCTCTGAAGGCGGCGGGCGCCAAGCGGGTGCTGCCGCTCAACGTCAGTGGCGCGTTCCATAGCCCGCTGATGGAGGAGTCGGCGACGTCGATGGGAGTGGTCCTGCAGGGGGCGGAGTTCTTGACGGGCAAGATGCCGGTCTACAGCAACGTGACGGCGAAGCCGGGAGACGACTGGCCCGGGCTGCTCGAAGAGCAGTTGCGCAAGCCCGTAAAGTGGACAGAGACTATTAACCAAATGGTCAATGACGGTTTCACGCAGTTCATCGAATGCGGAAACGGCAACGTGCTTGCCGGTCTGATCCGGCGTACTAACCGCGATATCCAAGTCTGTTCGGTAGGCGACCCCGAATCGTTGGCTAGCGCGCTGGAGACCGTGAGGGAGGCGTCGAAGTGAGGGTCGCAATCGTGACTGGCGCAAGCCGTGGGATCGGAGCGGAGATTGCCATTGAACTAGCAAGGGCGGGTGCGGCTGTAGCGTGCGTAGCGACGAGGGCCGAAAACGCCCAGGGGACGGTCGACGCGATCACCAAAGCAGGTGGGAAGGCGCACGCGTTCGGGTGCGACGTGGGTGACATGGGGGCGGTAGAGTCGTGTGTCAGACAGGTGACTGAGGCGCTCGGGGCGCCGACGATCCTGGTCAACAACGCCGGTCTCGCCCGCGACACGCTGATCATGCGGATGAGCGAGGAAGACTGGGATCGCGTGCTCGCCGTCAACCTCAAAGGGGCGTTCGCCTTCATCAAATTCTGCCAGCGCGGGATGACGAAGGAGCGCTGGGGGCGGATCGTCAACGTGTCGTCGATCGTGGGGCTGCACGGGGCAGCTGGGCAGGCGAACTACGCGGCCAGCAAGGCAGGGCTGGTGGGGTTGAGCCTGGCAGTGGCCAAAGAACTGGGCTCGCGCAACGTGACGTGCAACGTCATCGCTCCTGGCTTCATCGAGACGGACATGACGGCAGAACTGCCAGGGGAGATGCGAGAGTACGTGACTAAGACGGCGCCGCTGGGCAGGCTGGGCACCCCCAAGGATGTTGCCCCCCTGGTGGCCTTCCTCTGTAGCGAAGGGGCCGGGTATCTGACCGGTCAGACGATCACCGTGGACGGGGGCTTGACGCTCTAGGCCCCGGTAAATTTCGTGTATCCTGACAGCAGGACTGGACGGCGGTACAATGCCGTGTCCGACTTGGTGTAGTTTATGTCAGCAAGCACTCTTGATCGCGTGAAGAAGGTCACCTGTGAGGAACTGGGCGTCTCCGAGAACGAAGTTACGGAAGGCGCGAGTTTCATCGACGATCTCGGCGCCGACTCGCTCGACGTGGTCGAACTGGTGATGGCCTTCGAAGAGGAGTTCGGGGTGGACATTCCGGACGACGACGCGGCCAACATCAAGACCGTCGGGGACGCGGTCAAGTACATCGACGACAAGTCTTGAGACCCGGTCAGCGATGACACCGCAGAAAGCGCCTTCTGGTCGCGTCGTAGTGACAGGCATCGGCGCGGTGACCCCGCTCGGGATCGGGGTGGACAAGTTTTGGGACTGCGTCCTCTCAGGGGCTTCGGGGGTCGCACCGATCACCCTCTTCGACGTTTCGGAGTACACGACTCGTATCGCGGCCGAAGTCAAGGGGTTTGAGCCCGAACAGTTCGTCGAGAAGAAAGACGCGCGGCGGCTCGACCGATTCATCCTCTTTGCAATTGCTGGCGCGAAGATGGCGATTGAGGACGCAGGCTTTCCCGAAGATCCGGACGTTCGCGAATCGACCGGTGTGCTCATCGGTTCAGGGATCGGCGGC
>DATLWQ010000376.1:0-3076 GCA_035576225.1 Fimbriimonadaceae bacterium
CGTCACCGCGCTCACGCCCGGCTGTCGGTCGCGATAGACGATGTCCGGCATGAAGACGAAGTATCCCGACTGTGAGAAGTACTGCGCGTTGTAGGGGCTCGTGTTGCTCGGCGTCTGGTAGCGGTGCAGCCAGTCTGAGAGTTTCTCGTAGATGTAGGTGACCATCGGATACTGCTTGCCCGGCTGATAGTCAGCGGGGTAGATGAGCACGCCCTCAAGGTCTTTGCCCAGCGCCTTGTAGTGCACCAGTTCGTCGTGCCCCCAAAGAAAGTCCTTTTGGTCGGTGTTGGTTCGGACAACGGCCTTCGAAGCAGCAAAGTCGAGGTTCGTCAGAAGTGCGGTTGGGGAAATCTCGTACGTCTGGTAGACGAAGAGCACACGGTCGGTGTCCTTCGAACGCGCGGCCCAGGAGAGTTGTGCGTCGTCCATGACAAGCGGCTGCAGCCCGTCCTTTTCCGTCCATCGTGAAAAGCCGGATCGCTTCGTCTTTGATTCGAACACAGAGAAATAGAGCGGGTCGCCCGCGTGGATGCCGTCGTCATGATAGCCGGCATCCAGGAGGCGGTAACGCACTTCATTGTCGTCGCCTTTGGTCAGGCGCGTCGCTTTGCCCGTCGCTGGGTCGACCAAGAACGCGTCGTAGTCGCCGTGCAACACGACGCCCGCGTCGTCCTTCAGCCACACCGGCGTTCCTCCCGCCGGCGGCTTCGGCACGGTGTGGTCGTCCTCGCGGTCAAAGAACTTCACGCCGAGGCCCATCGTCAGGTTCGTCTTCTTGCCGGTAGCGAGTTCGTCCATCACCCAGTCGGCCCCGTCGAACGTGAGCGCGTACTGCCCCTTAGGTGACAATGAAAGCGACATGGCGTCGATCCCCCCGGCGTTCGAGACCGCCTTTTTCAGCATGGTTCTTCGCGAGCCGTCGCGCACGTTGATTGCAAGGACGTCCACGTATTCGAGCCCGTTCTTCTTGACGGGGTTTGCGTAAGGGCGCGGGTCGAACGCGACCGCCCACATGTGGTCGGGCGAGACCTGGACGTTGTCCAGTTCCTTCTCCGCAAACGGGACGAAGACGTCGCCGTCAGGCTGCCAGTAGCAGGATGTCGCACGGTTGCGCTCCTGCTGCGCGGTCTTCACCTGGAGCGGCATGACCGTCACGTCCTTCGTGTTCCAAATCTCCACGCCAGGAATTTCCGCGTTGGGGTCGGGCTTCTCCTGGTCGTGCCACTGACTGATGTCGAAGACGATCGATGATCCGTCCTTCGAGACGTCTAGGCCAGCCGCATTCGAGATACGGTCGCCCTCGGGGAAGCCCTTTTCTGTGGCAGGGTCGAATGTCGCCTGCTGAAACTCGCCGGTCGAGAATCCTCGCGCCATCACGACCTTGTTCCAGTCGCCCTCCTTGCCTTCCTTCTTCGTCCCGTCTAAGAAGGCGAGCGTGTCGCCGTCCTTGGACCAGGCCAGGTCGGAGTAATGATCCTTCGACCACGCAACCGTGGTCACTCCCATATGCGACAGCGTGACCACCTGCACCGCTTCGTTGCCCGCCGCGCTGACCGTGTGAAGTGCAACATAGCCACCGTCGGGGTGTGCGAGGTAGTCCTTTACGTTGCCAATAGGCATCGTCGAGCCGTCAGCGAGGTCGAAGATCTCAAAATCGGAGCCCGCCTTCTCCTGGCCCTCCGCCGGGTATCGCTGGATCAGAACCTTCGTCGAGCCCTTGACGATCTGCCACGACTGCACCGAGTCGAAGTTGACCGAGTCTCCAGAAACCAGGCTGCGCGCCCCAAGACTGTTCTCTGGGCGCTTCTTCTGCTTGATCATCTGCTCAGCCTCTTTGCGGGGGACGCTCACCGTGAACAGCAGCCACTTGCTGTCGTCCGTGAACTGGGCACGTGTCGCGTTCTCCAGCGTGTCACGCTGTGGCCCGTCGCTGTTGCGGATCTCCAGGCGCGGGTCGCCCTCGACGCGAAAGATGTTGGAGGCGATCCAATGCCCGTCGGGCGAGATCTGGACGGGCCCGAGCCGTTCCCACTTGGCGAAGTCGTCAGGCTTAAGCGTCCGCTTTGCGGGCTGATCCTGGGCGACGACGAACGACGCGACGGCGAGCAGGGCGACGAGCCCAAGGGAGCGAAACGGGCGCATGGGCGAAGTCTTACCCCGCCAGCGGCAACCGTTGCTGGCCGCCCGTGCGATGCTCATCGTGCAAGTCGAGCGGTGAGTGACTCTTGATGTAGTCGGTCAGCGCGTCGATGTCCACGATCCCGGTGTCTAGCCGGTACCCCTTCGTGGCCTTCAGTTCCTGGTGGTTGTCCCCTCCGCCCGCCGTGAAGTTGTTGACCGTGATCCGGTACGTTGCTTTCGTATCGAGCGGCTTGCCGTCGATCAGCACGTCCTCGACTCCGTCCGGGCTCGCGCTGTAAGAGGTGCCACGCGAGGGAAGGAGCATTCCGCCGGTTCCGACGCCGCGCTTGAGCGCTGCAAGGAGTTCGGCTCCGCTCACCTCCAGCACCACGAGAGAGTTGCCGAACGGTTGCACAGACAATGCCTCCCCATATGTGATGTCGCCGCTCGGGATCCCTGAGCGTACGCCGCCCGCGTTGATGAACGCCGCGACCGAGCCGAACCGTCGCGTCGCCTCCAGTTGCGCGTCCGCGATGAGTTGCGCCGCCAAGTTCGCTTGGCCTTCGCGAGTAATTTCGTTCTTCGTCGTGCCGATGACCGCGTCCTTCACCGCCGCGACTGGAATGTCGAACGCGCGGATCATGCTCGCGACGACCGGATCTTGCGGGATGTCCTGCGTGACCGGGATCGGTCCACCTGTGGCGGTCATGACGCGACCAGCATCGTCGAACGTGATCTGGATGCGTCCCAGCACGAGCCCCCACTGCCAGGCTTGAACGACAAGCGCGGGGTCGCCGGACTTGTTGGTTACCACAGTCGGATACGGTGGCCCAGGAGTGATCCCGGGCAAGCCAGGATCGCCGAGGAGAGTGTGCGAGTGTCCACCGACGATGAGGTCGACGTCCTTGAGTTCCTTGGCGAGTTGCACCTCGTCCTCGTAACCGACGTGCGTCAC
>DATLWQ010000377.1:0-5264 GCA_035576225.1 Fimbriimonadaceae bacterium
ATTGGTGCGTTCAAGGACGTTGATCGTCACGGTGCTGAAGACGATAGAGAATGCCAGAGCAGCACCGAACGCCAGCATGTAGTTCACGAACTGGCGGAACAGGCTCATCATCTTGTCGATCATGTCGCGCATCTCGCCTACCGAAGAGACCGCGCCGACGTCGGACAACTGGTAGAGACGCCGCCTGACCTCTTCGCTTCTTTCCGGTTGGACCTGTAGCCTCACGCTAGATATTGCGTTGGGCGGCATGTCTAGTTGCTCCTTGAACAACCGCCAGAGCAGGTTCCTTCCTGCGTACGCGACCGTTCCGATCGGCTCATCGCACACGCCGATCACGCGCACTGCCTCCGTGCGCGTCACGTCTTCGCGACGCATCATTGCGGGGAGTCGAACCTGGATCGTTTGGCCGACTCGGACCCCCAAGCGGCGCTGGATCGTGTTCCCGAGTACGACCCCCTCTTTGTTCAAGTCGAACGGACGCCCCTCTTTGTCCTTGACCGTGTGCTCTTGGCTCCCTGGCTCGAGCCCACTGATCGCTGCCGAATAGACCTTGTCGCCGAACAGGAACTCCGCCGGCACGTCGAGCGCTCCCTCTGCCCACACGACCCCGGGCCAGTGGCGCACAGCGCTGACCACGCCCGGATCCTGGTACTCGATGAATTCGACGCGCAGGTCGTCCGCAAACATCGTCGCAGACAGTTGGTCCATCGTGACGGTCACTGAGTCAAGCAGACCCTGTCCGATCATGATGAGCGCGATCCCTGCGACGATGCCAAAGAGCGTGGAGGCCGTCCTGCGCCACTGCCGAAACAGGTTCCGCACCGGAATCCGCCATAAGAGCGGAAGTCCAGGAAACAGCCGATCGAGACAGAGCACGCGGCCTCCCTCGATCTCGTTCCCGCGCATCGTTTCGGCTGGACTTATCCTCGCGGCGACGTTCGCTGGCCATGCCCCGGCGACCAGACACACGAGGGCTCCCATCACGATCCCGATCGCGAGCACCTTCGGGTCGGCTTCCGCGCGCTCATAGGGCACGGCGATCTGGCTCAAATAGTAGTCGGTCAACAGTTTGCCCAGCCAGACTCCAAGGGCGCTCCCAACGACGCTACCGATCAGTCCAATGATCGTTGCAGCAGACAGGTAGTGCAGAATGACGGCGCCCCGACTAAACCCGAGCGCGCGCAATAACCCGATAACTGGCCGCTGAAGGTGGACTGTCCTGGTCATTAGCGTGTAAACGGTCAGTGCGGACACGCTCAGAAACAGGAGCGGAAACAGGATCGCGTACATCCTGAACCCGTCGAGGTCCTGTTGCAGCAGTTGATGAGAGGGTTGGTCCTCGCGCAGAACTGCGTCGTCTGGTCGATACGTCGCAAGCCGTGCCTTCATCTCCTTTGCGATGCGCTCTCTGTCCGCTCCAGACGCCGTTCGAGCCTTGACTTCGTTGATCTGGCCGCTCCGACCAACGAGCGGTCCGAGCACGTCTTGCGAAACGAACATGACGCCGAACGTTCCCGGCATTGGGAGGATGTCCTGCTTGCTCCGCACGACGTAGATGTACTCAGGGCTGCGTACCGTTGCTCGGACGAGGAGGTCGATCTTGGCCGAACCGCTGCTAACCTCGATCGTGTCGCCGGGGTGCAAGTTGTTCTGCGTGGCAAAGCTCGCTTCCAGCAGCACCTCCCGCGCGGTAGGAGAGGAGAACTGCGACCCCTCCACGATTCGCAGGTCGTTGACTGATGCTGGGCGGTCGGCCGGTATCGAAATGAGGCGACCGATCAGTTTGTGGCTGTCACGGTCGGGCAGTTCGACTGCAACGTCCTCGACGAGTCTCCCTTCTGCGGCAACAACGCCCGGGATCGATGTGATCCGTTGCACTACACGCTCGGGCGCGTGCACCATCGAGATTCCTATGTCCTCGAAGTTCAAACGATCATACGAGTACTCGTATGACGTGTGTAGGTTCTGGTAGGAGGTCGTCGCCGCACCGTAGAAGGCTACGCCAAGCAAGATCATGAGCGAGACGGCGGCGTACTGCCACTTCATCCGCCACAGGTCGCGCCACAGTTTCTTGTTGAGGGCAGACATCTACCACTCCAGTTCCGCTGGGTCGAGCGGGTTTTCGTTGTGCTCGTCGCTGATGACCTCGCCAGATCTGAGTCTGATGATCCTGTCAGCCATCTTCGAAATCGCGACGTTGTGCGTGACGAGCAGCACGGTCTGGTTGATCTCGTGGGTCAACGCGTGGAGAAGGACGAGGATCTTCCGCCCCGTCTCAAAGTCCAGGTCTCCCGTCGGCTCGTCACAGAGCAGGATCGGAGGGTTCTTTACGAGCCCGCGCGCAATCGCCACTCGTTGCTGCTCGCCACCGCTCAGTTCCGCCGGAAAGTGCACGCCACGGTCCCCCAGACCGACTTCTCGCAAGACCTGGTCTACGTCTCGAGGCTTCTTGACGAGTTCGGCAGCAAGCAGGACGTTCTCGCTCGCGGTCAACGTCGGTACAAGATTGAAGAACTGGAATACGAACCCGATGCGCTCTCGCCGGAAGCGCGTTAGTTCGGCTTCAGTGAAAGCCGCAATGTCCGTCCCATCAATCACGACCTCGCCTGACGTGACGGCATCGAGCCCTCCCACGACATTGAGCAACGTAGTCTTGCCGCAACCGCTCGGGCCCAGGATGACGACCATCTCCCCGGGAAAGAGATCCAGCGTCACGTCCTTGAGCGCATGGACGTCCCCTGCTTCGGTCCTGTAGACCTTGCTCGCGTGTCTTAGGCTGACGACGGGAGCCGTGTCCGCCATCACGCTCCTCGCGCCGCGACGGCCTGTCCCTCTTGGAGCGTCTCCGCCGGAGATACGACTACGGACTCCCCCTCCTTCAGACCCTCCAGCACTTGAACGCTCTCGAACGTGTAGGCGCCGACCTTCACGCTCCGTTTGTGCACACGACCGTCAGAGAGCACCCACACCGACTGTTCCTCTCCGGACGTTACGAGAGCCTGGCTCGGGACCGTGACGGCGTCCCTTGCCATCACTCCGCGACCGTGTACGTCGACGTCCATCCCCGGCTTGAGGAAGCCGGAAGTGTCATCGATCGCGATAGTTGCCCGCAGGATCCTCGTTCGCAGAATCGTATCGGGTTTCTGCACGGCGTCGCTCGCGATTCGGATGACATTGCCGGAGAACGTCTTGTCCGGTAGAGCACCACAGGTCACTTCCACCTCTTGCCCCACACTGACCTTCGCGAAGTCCTGGTCGCCGATCTCTGCCTCGACGACCAGGGCAGTGTCCCCGACTAGCGTCATAAGCGATCTTCCCGGAACGGCCAGGTCGCCGACTTTGACAGGAATGTAGGACACGCGGCCTGCAAACGGCGCCTTGACCGTCGCGCGTGCGTGCGCAGCCTCCGCTTCCTTCTGCGTCGAGATCGCCTGCGCATATAGAGCGGTCGCTGCTGCCAGGTCGTGCTCGCTGACGTCGATCTGCTCCTTTGAGGCGTTGGCACTGTCGAGCGCTGTTTGCGCCTGCGCGACTTCCGCACGTGCTGCAGCCCTCTCCTCTTTGGTCGCACCCTTCTTGAGGAGCGCGAGCCCGTCCATCGCGATAGCAGTGTTCGCGCGCGCGTCGTCATAAGCAGTCTTGGCGCGCTGGTATTCAGCGAGCGGGATCGCACCCTCGTCGTAGAGCCTCTTGGCGCGGTCGTAGTCGTTCTTCGCCTGTCCTTCGGTGACTTGGGCCTGCCGCACGCGCTGTTCGGCCTGGCTGACCTCTTGCGGCTGCGGCCCGGCAAGCACGAGTTGGAGCCTCGCTTGCGCAGTCTTCAGTGCTGCCTGCGCCTCTTCTATTCGAGAGTGCGTCTGTTTGCGCGTTAGGTCGAGAGCGTGCTCCGCTTGTTCCTTGCGCTGGAGCGCTCCATCCGCCGCGGCCTTGGCGCGCTCGACCGCGCTTTCTAGTTCGTCCGACCGGAGTTGACAAAGGGTCTGGCCTTGTGTCACTTGGTCGCCCTCCAGGACATGGATCTGCAAGATTCGGCCACTCGTCTCAGGCTCGATCTCGACAGTCGTCCCCTTGACGGTCGCCTCCGCCGTGAAGGCCGACTCGATCGGCCCACGGATAACGCGTGCCACGGTCACCTCGACCGGGCGCCTCTTTGTCGCAACGACCCACCCGACTGCGCCCACGGCGCCCAGCGTGACGACGATGCCGACAACGGTTCGAGCCCTCATTGGAGTCCTCCCATTAATATTAGATACAGGATCGAGGCGACTCGGCACAAGGAACCAGCCGTCTGGCCCAAGAGCCCGACGATTCTCGAAACCGATGCTCCTCGGCTCCGTGTACTAGAATAGGTGCCAGGAAGATGGTTCGGACGGGAAAGACAAAGAGCGTTTGGGTGCTAGCGATAGGCACAGTATGCCTCGCTAGTGCGATCGCTCCTCGAGGCGGACAACAGCAGATCAGGATCGCCCCAGAGCAAGTTCCTGGCGGTGAGGCCGGTATCGGACGCCTCGTCGCCGGCATCGCGGGCCCGACGATCGACGGCGGATCGTTCAGTCTTGCGGCCCCTACTGACGCCAAGGCGACGGTCATAGCCCTCACTGACGCCTCCTGTCCCGTGTGCCAAAGGTACGCACCCACGCTTGCCCGGATCGAGGAGAAGTACCAGAAGATGGGCGTGCGGTTCGTGTTCGTCAATTCCTCTAGCGCAGATGACGTGAGCGATATCAAGCGCGTAATCAAGGAGAACGGTTTCGACGGCCCCTACGTCTGGGATCCGCTCAAGGGCATCGCCGAACAGTTGCACGCGACGACCACCGCAGAAGTCTTTCTTCTCGACTCCAAGAACACACTCGTCTACCGCGGTGCTGTAGACGACCAATACGGCATCGGTTACAACAAGCCCGAGCCACAGAACAACTACCTCACGGACGCCATCGACTCGCTCCTTAATGGACAACGACCGCAGGTCGAGGCGACGACCGCGCCGGGCTGCATCCTTGCGCTTGACCACGTTCCGATGGAGCGCAAAGTCACTTATTACGACCAGGTGTCACGCATCATGCAGCGCAACTGCGTCGTGTGCCACAGGAGTGGAGGCGTCGCACCGTTCGCGCTCGACACCTACGACAAGGTCGAAAACTTCAAGGGCATGATCGACAACGTGCTCGATCGAGGCGTCATGCCGCCCTGGTTCGCAGAGAAGCAGGGCGACGAAAGTCCGTGGGCCAACGATCGCACACTCTCCGTGCAGGACAAAAAGGACC
>DATLWQ010000378.1:0-1832 GCA_035576225.1 Fimbriimonadaceae bacterium
TTCCGACCCGAGGGCGCGGGAGCATCTGACCTACGTCGGTCCGACGGCATCGAAGGGGCCGGCGGTCATTGTCCAGAACGGTATTGACCGTCCGTTGCACGTGGTCGGCTACCCCAACGCCGCATCGACGCAGAATCGTGCCGTTCCGATCAATCCGATCGATACTCCTGTGGCCGCTCGGGCGACCGTCCCGGAGGCCGGTGTATTCGACAGTCTTCCCGTTGTAGCGGGCGCCGCGACGGCGACAGCAAGCGCGGGTGGAGCGTTTACCGCCGCGACGGGCGGCAGCGTCGGTGCAAGCGGTGGCTCCTGGGTCTGGACGACCGGGAATGCGGTTGTTGTCGGCGACTGGGGGCAGATCGTGATGGACACCGACTCGATGTCGGTCCTTGGCGGGCCTGATCTTCGTGCAGTTCCACAAATCGGCTTGGTGGTCGAAGCAGACGACGATTCATGGTGGGACGCCGTCAAATTGTGGGCAAACGTGAACTACGACGGAGGCGGGTACGGATGGGAACTCATCCACGACCCGACCGCGCCGCCAGGCTCAGCGAAGAACAATCGAGTCCACGTCTTGACGAACAAGACGGGCGTCGTCGTCAGCGCCTACGCGTTCGACGACAAGTCTCACGGAGGCTATTCGTTGGCGTCGATCAATGGGCTGAAGATCGAGGTGGCCGACGCACTGCTCTCTGCAGCATCGACGTTCCGTGTGCACTGGGTGTACGCCTCGGGATGGGTGCCAGGCACGGCTCAGTACGCAGTCGCGAGGAAAGCCGGACTGAGCGAGTCGGAGAGCGGAGGCGTGTTCCTTTCACAGGGAGCGTTCGGAGAAACGACGACGTTTCTAAGGACTGCAGCGACCACCTCTGCGGGAACGACACTCGAAACGTCGAACGCAAGGTTCCTTCATCCGATGTTCCAGAGTGGAAACGTCCCGACGGACTTCGTGTTTCCGATCGACGCCCGGCTCTTCTATCACTATCGGGTCCCGGTCGTAAACCCATGGATGGTTGAACTTTCCGGCGCATATGCCGACACGTGGTCTGTGTATCGCAAAGATCCGGGCGACGCCGAGTTTTATCTCGCCTACGATCTACAGGTAGGCGTCTATAACTCGATCCTGCAGACCTGGGGCCTAACAAATGGTTCAGAAGGAGGAATCTACTCTTCTGAGGACGCGGTTCCGCCCGAGCGCAAGGACTACCGACGTCGCGTGCCAGACACCTACAACGAACCGACGCCGATCGGCCAAGCCGGCGTTTTTGTCGACAAGCGGCTGTATTCCGGCACGCTTGTCAAAGACCCTCAGGGAGACAACTTCGTGTGCGGATCGGTCATGGTCTCAGAGGAGGGATATCCTGGTCGTTTTAGACGGTATGGGCGCTTCGACTCCGGAGACAACGACCCTTCGAGCGGCTATGAGGTTCGCCTCGGAGCAGAGGAGGTGATGGCGCTCGGTGTCTTGCAGGGTTCTGGCTCAGCGCAAGTCACCTCGGTCTACTGCGTCACCGACCGCGCGTTTTATTCGATCGACCGTGTCCTCAACGGCAACCGGCTGTTCAACATCCGGCGCATCGCCCCCAGCGGGACACAGTCGAGGCGTGGCACAGCAAGTATGGGAACAGAACTCTATTGGCTGGACCAGGTCCGGGCACTGAGGTCGACGCAGTCGGGCTTGCCAGACCTGTCACAGGCGTCTGTACAAGACCGCCTGGACGCAGTCGTCGATTGGGACGGCGTGTGCGTCTCCACGTTCCGAAACAGACTCTTCATTGCGCGAGGAGAGCGCGTGTTGACTTACATCGCTGGATACTGGGAGTCGGACGACG
>DATLWQ010000379.1:0-5942 GCA_035576225.1 Fimbriimonadaceae bacterium
CGGGGCTGCGAGCATTGTTGTGGCAGGCATCTATGCGGTGACCAGCAAACTCAAGAGTTACCGGCACGAAGACGTGGTCGCGACCTGAACCCGGCGATTAGCCGGTGAAGAGCCGGCACAGGAAGTCCGAGAAAGGTCCCGGGGGGCGTGACGAAACGCTCCTGCCGTATACTAAAGAGACAATCATGCAAGGAACGACCCTTGGCATAGCGATTGCGGTCACCCTGGGCGTCGCCGTTCTCGCGATGGCCCAGCAGGACAAGAAGATGGATCTACGTTCGAAAGTAGGAACAATGCCCGGGGGCGTCACGCTCTACGGCTCTGACAAGGTCACGCCGTTGCACAAGGGCCTTGAAGTCGTCACCTTCGGCGGTGGGTGATTCTGGGGCGTTGAGGACGCCTTCCGTCAGGTTGACGGAGTCACAGCGACAGCGGTCGGCTTCATGGGCGGTTCGACCAAGAACCCGACGTACCGACAGGTCTGTGCCGGCGGCACAGGACACCTCGAGGTCGCGCAGGTCGAGTTCGATCCTAAGAAGGTCTCATTCCACCACCTCCTGGACGTGTTTTTTGCGATCCACAACCCGTTCCAGCGGGACGGCCAGGGAGTCAACATCGGCGCGCAGTACCACGCTGCGGTCTTCGTCCACAGCGACGAGCAGCGCAAAGAGGCCGAACAGTACATCCGAGACCTGGAGAACAAGTCCGGGAAGAAGGTCGCGACCCGCGTCGTGACGGCCGGCACGTTCTGGATGGCCGAGGACTACCACCAGCAGTACTATCTAAAGACCGGCGTCGCCGCATGTCCGATCCCGATGACCGCCGGTGGCGGCTAGGCTCGGGGGCGGCAAGGCAAATGAACCTTCAGACAAAGTGGAAAGTTCTGCTCGTCGCTTTACTCGTCATGATGTTCGGTCTGACGATGGCGCTCCATGCTAACGTCACCGGGCTTTGGCTCAGGGCGAGCGTGGCGGCGGTGGGCGGCGCGATCTTTGGTCTCGTGCTATCGATCGTCGTGCGTAGCGGCAAAACCGCTTAGAACTGTTCGTCGTCGGTATACTCTCGCCTGTCAGGAGAAAGAGATGACGGGCGGCAAGGCTCTTGTCACATTCGGTGCGCTCGCGTGCCTCGGTGCCGCGACAGGAGGATACGACGGATTCTCCCGGTACACCTCACTGTTGCACGACGCGAAGTCGCTGACGGCGGTTGTCACGGTGCAGTCCGTGGGGGGCAGTTTGCAGACGATCAACGTCGCCCTGCAAAAACCCAACTTGGTCCGACTTGAGACGGACACCGATTTGACCGTCTGCGACGGCACGCTCATCTACCACTACGGCAAGGCAGCGAAGACTTTCACAAAGAGCAATGTTTCTGACCCTCTCATAAAATCGGCTCTTTCGGGTCTAGGTCTGTTGCTCGTTGCCGGAATCATCGACGACGGGGTGTTCTCCGGCTTTACTCAGGTCAGGTCGCTAGGCAGAAGAAAGGCGCGAGGAAGCACGTACGACGTCTTCACTTCCGTCAAGGACGACGGTCCGGACACGACGTACACTTTCTATATCGATCCGACTGACTCTCTCGCCAAACTTGCGGACGTGACGAGCGTTTCGAGCGCCGGCACCTCGACAACGATCCTCTCGCTAAAGAGCGTGGCGGTCGACGGCAGTGTGAGTCCCGACGTCTTCAAGTTCAGCCCTCCGACGGGCGCCCAAGACATGTCCGCCGACGCTCCGCTCAAGTTTCCGCGCGAACAGATGCCGAACCTGGACGGGTATAGGACGCTTCCGGCGGTGGGCCAAAACAGTTGCTGTCCGACGGCGACCGCCAACGCAATTGCCTGGCTAACGATGAACGGCTTTTCCGGGATTGCGGACGAGTCGCTCACGCCGAACGAGAGGGCAGACAGGATCGCTAACGATTTGGTGACCTATTTCAAGACCGACAGTGCGCGGGGAACGCTGTGGACGGACATGTTCAACGGTCTTCACCAGTACTTCCTAGACAAGGGGTACGCGAACACCAAGGTCGGACTGTACTCGTGGATCAACAACAGCACATGGACGCAGGTCAATCGGCTGGGGAGGTCGATGCCCACTTTGGGAGTGCTCAAAGAGGATCAGACGCACAATTCGTTTATGATGCTCTCGATCGGTTGGGTCAACAACCCAGACGCGAGCAACAAGTGCCAACAGACGATGTGGCACTGGGCGACGGTCGTTGCCGTCGATCCTGACGCGGGGACTGTCACACTCCACGACCCCTACCAGGTCGGAAACCCCGAGCACAAGCCGCTCGTGTTGAGGATGACTCGCCTTCCCGGTGACAGCAAGATGGTGCTGACTGGCAACACGTCCTACGGCTTGCCGGAATACCCGCTGGCAAACATGTACGTCCTTCAGGAGTATCCAAACTGTGCCTCGAACCAGTTCGCCGTCGTAATCGGAGCGGTGGTGGTCACCGTCGCGAAGTGAGTTTGAAGTTCAGTTCAGGCTCGGCTTGAACAGCCGCACTCTCCCTTGACAAACGTCCGGCCGCCGGCCCACGTCGCGTCATAATAGGACAGGCAACGACGGTGTCGCCCGTGGGCACGGACGCCTTCGACACTGGACATCGCTTTGACGCACGCACACTCCCACGATCACGAGCCTGCAAACGGGTTTCCGTACCCCCTTTTCATCGCATGCACACTGGGTCAACTCGGTGCCGCGCTCGGGATCTTCTATCTGGTCGCGCCCGGGGCGTTTCTCCACGAGTTTTCCCGACCGTGGATGATCGTGCTGTGCACGGCCCTCTATGGTGTGCCGATCTCGCTCTTCGAATACCTCTACCACCGGTATCTGCTTCACTCCGCGGTTCTTCCGTTCTTGCGCTCGATGCACCGCGCGCACAGCCACCACCATGGCCTGACAAACGTGAAGGCAGCCGTTCGGCCCGGTGACCCGGACCAGATGGTGCCGGTCGACAGCCGGTACCCGATCGAGCACGAACACCAAGAGGAGTCGATGATGTTCCCACAGTACGCGCTCTCGATCTTCTATGGGATGTTCGTCGTGCTGTTCGGAATCCCGGCGGCGCTGATCTTTAGCGGCGAGCCGGTCTTCGTTTCACTGTTCTTGGCTATCACGCTCTGCTACTCGGGCTACGAGGTCTGGCACGCGGTCGTCCATCTGCCGTTCGACAAGTATTGGAAGCCGCTGATGGAGAGCCGGTTCTTCGGTAAGCCGACGCGTCACGCCTATGGGTTCCACCTGATGCACCACTGGCGGCCGACGTGCAACCTCGCGGTCGTGGGTTTGTGGGGAGTGGCGGTTTGGGACTACGCGTTTGGGACCCATCGTCGACCAAAGAACCTGCCGCTGCAGGGCTCGACTGTCAAGTTCGACGACTCTGTCTTGAAGAAGCCGCGCTTCCCTATCGCACAGATCGATAAGATCGGCGCGCCTCTGTTCAAGTCGTCGCGTCGGATCGAGGGGTGGCTTGCGCGGGTCTTCTTACGGCGCAAAGCGTAACGCACTTTGCTAGACTAAGGCGTGCAGAAAGACAGGTCGCGGTGGGTCAGAGTCATAACGGTGTGCCTCGCGGTCGCCGGAGCGGCGACCCTGGCGGGTGTCGCAGTCATGAACATTGGTTCAAGCCGATTGATCGCGGCTGTCTCGATCCTCTCTGCGTTCGTCATCGGTGCTCTGACTATGGCTCTGCTGAAGGTGTTCAAGATCGTCGGCGGCGCGGTCATGCTGCTCGGCGTGCTGCCGCTGCTGGACCTTTCGACCGACGCCCTCTCGCACGCGCCGACGCACGGGCTCGTGCAGTGGTCTCGGATATTGGGAATGTCTTTGCTGATCCCGACGTTCCTCGGTGCCCTCACCTACTGCAAGGCGACGAACAACTGGGACGCGTTTCGCGGGGCCGAAGACGACAAGCCGAAAGAAGACTCGAATGATGCCTCGCAATCTTAGTCGCGAGGTGGCTGAGGCCACGCGTCGACCATGATCTTGCGGACGAGGAGCGCGACTGCGAGCGTCGCCGGCCATCCGAAGAGCAGCGGCCAGCGCTCGAAGAACCTGGAGTACGCCCAAAGCGCCACCGTGCAGCACACGGCGATGATCACAACCGCCCGAATGACTCTGCGCCTCACGCTTCAGGTTACGTCCCGGTCGGTCGACCGGTTGCTGGAGCCTTCAGCATGCTTAGTCCTCGGGATCGTGTGCGGGGCCGGATCGCTCAAGCCCTCCAGTCCGATGTTTCCCTCGCGAATTGCCTTGTGAATCTCGAAGGTTCTCTGCATTTTGCGGGTCTCGGACTTGAAAAGGAACATCGTCGGAACCATCGCGACCGCGTGAAACCAACCGATATCGTCATACCAAGAATGACCCCGTACCAAGTTAGTCACGATCGTCAGGACGACCAACAACGGAACTGCAAGCAGCGCGATCAGCGCAAGCGGTCGCATCGAGAGTTTCCTTTTCGTGACCTCCACCTCGGGATCGACAGAAAGCGGTGGAAAGACAGACGACCATCCATCCGGCCGCGGCTTTTGGGCACAGTCGACGATGGCTCCTGCCAGGATCTCAGGTCTTCGCGAAAGGTACGGCAATCTCCAAGACTTATATCGCATGGCAATACTTTGCCCTTCCGGATCCCAGACCCACGTCGTCACAGTGCTCGCGCTCTCCATGTTGAGCAACTTCGTCTCTTGACCAGAAATCGCGTATCGCTCCTTGAGCCCGAAGAACGCGTAACAGCCGCCTTCGAACTTCAGAAAGCCCGCGTCCTTCGCGATCACGGCGTCGGAATAGAGGATCTCCACTTCGACCCACAGTGCGCCCACAAGGTCGGCTCTGTACCAAGTGGACACTGCCTTTCGTCGGAGCGCAAGTATGATCGATTGCCACACGACCGGAGATGCAAGAACGAGTGCCGCGAAGGTAACAAGCAGGATCGGTACAACTACTGTATTATCTGCAATGAAGCGGAGTATGAATACCACGAACGCAGCGCTCAGACCGGCGCTCACAAGGAGCACGACCACCCCCACGACGACTCCTCGTATCGCGTCCCGCTTGCCTAACTCCGTCCTTTCCCAGGCCACTGTTTATTTTGGCACACCGTTTTGTGGAAATCT
The DNA here is from genome assembly GCA_035576225.1 of Fimbriimonadaceae bacterium. Taxonomy (GTDB): domain Bacteria; phylum Armatimonadota; class Fimbriimonadia; order Fimbriimonadales; family Fimbriimonadaceae; genus JADFMN01. The sequence continues at coordinate 5,123 of DATLWQ010000379.1, forward strand.
TCACGTGTCGCCTGGAAGTCTGAAGTGCCCGAACCTGCTAGATCTCGTGCTTTCGATGTGGCCGCTCTACGGCCTTCTGTTGCCTGTAAGCGCCCGTTAAAGACCGCGGAAGAAGTTACGGTCGCTACGGCCACCGGCGGTACCTGCGTCCGCTCGCCGAAGGCGAGCAGTTCGACCGGCGGTGAGGCCGGGCGGTCACTATCGAGGCCTCGCCGCCACCAGGATCGCCAATCCCGCAAGCACGCTGACAAGGAGTAGCGCGAACCCGACCATCGGGTAATCGGTCAACAAGAATACAAATATGGCTTTGGTAGAGCAAGACAGCAGAATCAACGGCGCCACTCTCCAACTCCTCTTCCATTCGGGCGTCATGGATCAATGTTAATGCCGCGGGAGTATGGGATTGCTGCCCTCAAGTGTCCTTATCGAAAGCAGTCAAAGCCGCGCAACTCGCGCCCACCCTCTCGGTAAACTCCCGCCATGGCTCTGGGACACTTCTCGATAGCCGTCGTCTGCCTGCTGTTCCTCGTCTCGTGCGCGAAGCCGCCGCGGGAGGCTGTCAAGAAAGAGCCTGAGAACCTCGATCCCAAGGTTGCGCTCGCTACACTCGTCGAAGCATGGCAGTCGGGCGACACGACGCGCCTTGCGGACCTGCTGGACGACGGTTCGGTCTACGTCGATATCCCCAACGACGCGACATACAAGGGCGTGGACGGGTTCAAGGGCTACGTCGATCACGTCCACGCGTGGGCCAGCGGCACCAAGATGGTCGTCGATCTGTCCGTCGTGGGAGAGACCTCTGCCGTCGCCGGATGGACTT
>DATLWQ010000380.1:0-4383 GCA_035576225.1 Fimbriimonadaceae bacterium
ATGGGGCTCGTCGAGACCGGTGCGAGAGTCTTCGGGGTCGAGCCGAACGGCGATATGAGGAGGGAGATGGAGCGCAGCGCGCCGCAGGTCGTCGGCTTGCCTACAACTGCGGAGAACACGTGGCTGACGAGCAGATCGATCGACCTCGTGACGTGCGCGCAGTCGTTCCACTGGTTCGACTTTGGTGCGGCCAGGCGGGAGTTCCTGCGGATCCTTCGGCCGGACGGGTGGGTCGCGCTTGTGTGGAACGAGCGGCTCGATGATGCGACGCCGTTCATGGTCGGGTACCAGAAGGCGCTGGAGGCCTATTGCCCGGACTACGCGAACGCGCGCCACCGTGAGAGGAGCGAGGACGACCTGCGTGCGTTCTTTCTTCCGTTTGAGATGCGGGTGGCGTCGTTCCCGAACGAGCAGCGGCTGGACTTTGAGGGCCTGGTCGGGCGGTCGCTCTCTTCTTCTTATGCGCCTTTGGAGGGCGAGCCGGAGCACGCGGCGTTCATCGGCGCGTTGAAGTCGCTGTTCGGTGAGTTTTCTGTTGAGGGCGTCGTGTCGTTTCCTTATTCGACGCGCGTGTACTACGGCCGGTTGGTTTCGGACGAGACAGAATAGATCGCGGGACTAGAGGTCGCGCTGGAGCGCGACCCTCCATTCGGCTCCGACCGAGAGGCCCCCTCCACCGTTTGCAAGGGTCGGTCGGCTAGTCTCCGCCTATCTTGAAGTAGGTCGGGTTGCCTTTGTATGAGAAGGCGATGACCTGGTCGCCTGCGCGGACGACTCCGCCGGGGACGTCCTTGCCCCAACCGCTGTCCCTCGGGTCGCTGATGCGGGCCGAACGCTCGTACTCCGCCTCGTATTTTTCTTCGTCGTCGATGTCCTTTGCCCAATCTTTGGCGACCCACAGGGCAGCACCGCCCTTGAGGTAGCGCGAAATCGCATTCTTCGCGTCCGGGATGGTGGGAACTGTGCGAGACATGACGAGCCAGGCCTCGACGCCGAGCGCCATCGGAAGTGCGAGTCCAAAGAAGAGGGCCCAACGGAAGCGTCTGTCATTTTGGAGCGCGATGTAGGTCGCGATGATGAGAGCAAGGGAAGCGGCGATCAGAGTCCAAGTAGAGACGGTCGTAACGATCGCGCCAGGCAGCGCGGCCATCCTCTTGCCGATACTCCCTTCCGACCTGAAAAGTAGGTCGTGCTTGAGTGCGTCGCCAGTGAGTTTGCCCGTCATGCGCGTCACTACCATTCGCGTCTTCAGAAGTTTCGCGATCTCTGGGTGCTCGGTCAGCGGCTCGACCGGAGCCCATTCGGAGGACTGCCACGACGTCATTCCTCGTGCGGCGACGGGATGGTCGGATGCGACGACCAGGTCGAGGTAGACGCTGTCCCGACCAACGCTGGTGAGTTGCATCGGATAGATCGACTTGTCGGTCTTGAAGACGATCTTGAGAGGCTGTGGCGAGGCCGCTCCCTGACCCCCGCTTGCGCGCGTGACGACGAACCACCAGCCTGCCTTGGACTCTGCAGCGATGACGTCGGCCTGTTGTTGGGAGACGGCAAAGCCGTTGTCCTTTAGCCAGGCTATGACTTCGCTCGGGCTTTGCGAACCAACTATGGCGGACTCGAGGTTGCCGATCCTGCTCCAACCTGCAAGTTCGTCGATCGGCCCGCTGCCGAGTGCTGCAAACAGCATCGAAAAGGCCAAGAACCAGATGACGAGGAGGAGCAGCGACTCCAAGACAAATGTGTGCGGCGGCACTCGACGGCGCTTGAGTTCGATGGCGGCGACGACTAGGACGATGAGCAGGGACACGGCGCCGAACTCGAGTAACTGGGTGTCCGGGTACATCCATTCGGGCCCCATGACCTCCGGGAGCGTCGCAACCGTGCCGTAGGTGGCGGCGGAGACTTCGGTCGGCTTGGATGGAACGGGGACGATCCACGCGAGGTCGCCAGACTTGGAGGAGACGGCGGACTCTACGACGAGCGTCTCAGTGCCGTCATTGTGGATGAGGAGGGCGCGCTGTTGCGGCATGTCGGGCGTCGGCAGGTCTTTCGGTGCGAAGTACGAGCCGTCGGCGCACACCACGATCGCCAGTGCCGCGGTCGCAAACAACGTCATAAAAAGGCGGGCACTCACAGTTCTCCTTGGCCCTATTGTAGCAATGTCGCCTCGAAATGCGAACTGTAACGTTCGTCGCTGGCACCCGGCGCGCCAGGTCTAAGAACTAAGCGGTTCCATCTCTATCTTACGAAACTCGACTTCGCTGCCTTCGGCCTGCAGCGAGATCTGGCCGTGGTCGGCGGTGCAGTCGTCGCCGTAGTTGACGAGGTCGCCATTCACCCAGATCATGATTCTGCGGTGCCAGCACTCGATGACCATGGTGTTCCACTCGCCGACGGGACTTTCTGATCCGTCGGTGAGGTTGAGGATGCGTCGCGCCTTGTTGCCGTCGACGCCCCAGGTTTCTTTCGGGCCGCGCCTCTCGACCTCGTTGGGGACGGTGATGTCCTCGCCGATGCACCAGAAGTCGCCGGCGTCGCCGCTCTGCATCTGACACTCGATGGACTGCGGGAACATGCCGTAGAGCCGGCGGGGGGTGGAGGTATGGACGAGCACTCCGCAGTTGCCTGGCGTCGCGCTGAAGCGGTAGACGACGGTCAGGCGGTAGTTCTTGAACGACTTGTCGGTGATCAGGTGGCCGCGCGGATCGCCGAGGCTGACGAGGACCGGCCTGCCGTCGAGTTTGCTCGGACGGACGAGGAACGGCTTGGTGCCGTTGGGGTCTTTATCGAGCGCAGGGACGTCCATGTGCCAGCCGGCGAGGCTCTTGCCGTCGAAGAGTTCGACCGGCTGGTTCTGCGACTGGAGCGCGAGCAGGGCTAAGACGGTTACGATCACGCTTGGAGAATACCAAGATGGGGTTTGGCGGTTGGCGGAGTTCGGCGTGGCTCACTCACCCCCTGCCTAGCCCTCCCCCAAGGGGGAGGGAACCATTGTGATCGATTTCAGTTGCCTTTGTGCTTGTAGCGCTCGACCTCGACGTCCCAGGTCACGACGATGCCGTCGGTGAGGTCGTCGTGGATGGACTCGAGGAAGGAGTCGACGCGCTCGGGCGTGTCGAAGATCTCGATCTTGACCGGCAGGTCCTCCGACAGGCGCAGGATCGAGGCCGTGTGGATGCGGCTGTTGCCGCCGAAGCCCATCTGGCCGTGCGTGACCGTGGCGCCCGCGAGGCCGAACTCCTTGGCCCTCTCTACTATATAGGCGTAGGCGGACTTGCCGTGGATGCGGTCGGCGTCGCCGACGTAGATTGCGAGCGCTTTACCAATGCGTTCTAGGTTCATGCCCGACCTCCCAGCATCGCCCGGGCCGCGACCAGGCCAAGCCAGGCCGCCATCACCGAGCCGATCGCTGTGAATGCGATGTACACGCCCGCCCTTCCAAACTGCCCCTCAGTCAGCATCGCGACGGACTCCCACGAGAAACTGGAGTAGGTGGTGTAGCCGCCGAGCACACCGATCGCGACGAACAGGCGCCAGTTCGGGTTCCAGTTGCTGCCGGCCATGAGGCCGAGGAAGAGTCCGATGACCAGGCTGCCAGTGACGTTCGCGAACATCGTCTGCCAGGGGAAGTCCGCTCCCGCGCGGCTCTGTATCAATCCCCCGATCCAGTAGCGCAGGTTGGCTCCGATAAACCCGCCGCCCCCGACCAGGAGCACTGTCGCTAAATGCTTCATGCTTTGCGTTCCAGTAGGAGCCATCGTCCCCTGAGCGGGAAGTTTCGGGCGGCGTCCATGCCCATCGGCCAGATTTTACCAGCGTGGGGGCCTTACAGCCTTTCCATCAGTTCGGGGATCGCTGTGAAGAGGTCTTGCACGAGGCCGAAGTCGGCGAACTCGTAGATCGGCGCGTCGGGATCGGTGTTGATCGCGACGATCACCTTGGAGTCCTTGATGCCCGCCATGTGCTGCGTCGATCCGCTGATGCCCGCCGCAATGTAGAGGTCGGGTGCGACGATCTTTCCTGTCTGGCCGACCTGCAGTTCGTTCGGCGCGATGCCGCTGTCCACGGCTGCGCGCGTTGCGCCGACTGCGCCGCCCAGTTTGTCGGCGAGGCCGCCGATGACCTTCTCGAAGGTTTCAGCGTCCTTGAGCGGGCGCCCGCCGGAGACGACGACCTTTGCCTGCGTGAGGTCTGGCCGCGCGCCACCGCCGCCGGAGACGGAGGTTCGCTTGGTCGCGCCTTCTTGCACGGAGAGCGTTTTGGCGGTGGAGGTTTCGACAGCAGGGAAGCCTGCGGGACGGAAGGTGACGACGACGTGCGAGGCGAGTACTTCGACCGTGGCGAACACGGAGCCGGCGACTATCGGTCGCACGAACTCGGTAG
>DATLWQ010000381.1:0-3380 GCA_035576225.1 Fimbriimonadaceae bacterium
GACAACTACCTCGAGGGCTTCCACATCCCCTATATCCACGCCGATCTCAACGCCGCGCTCGATTACGGCGACTACCGCACGATCCTGCTCAAGCACGGCAACCTCCAACTGGGAGTCGGCGCCGACGGTGAGGACTGCTTCGACCTCCCCGAGGGCCACCCGTTCAAGAAAGAGAACGTCGCCGCCTTCTACTTCTGGCTCTTTCCCAACCTCATGCTCAACTTCTATCCATGGGGACTCTCGGTCAACGTCGTGCGACCCCTCGGCCCCGCACTCACCAAAGTCACCTTCATCCCGTTCGTCTGGCGCGCCGAGAGGCGTCAGTCCGGCGCAGGCGGTGCGCTCGACCGCGTCGAGAGGGAAGACGAGGCCATCGTCGAACTCGTACAAAAGGGCCTGCGCTCCCGCTTCTACGACCGAGGCCGCTTCTCGCCCAAGCGCGAGAGCGGCGTCCACCAGTTCCACCAGATGATCGCGGCCTCAATGGGCTGATCACTGGCAGGGTAGAAACCGAGCCATGAGCCGATGGATCGTAGTGGGCGCCGCCAGCATGGCTATAGGCATAGCCCTCGGAGCGTTCGGCGCCCACGCGCTGCGCGACACTTTCGATGCCAGACAGATGGAGTGGTGGACCACTGCCCAGCACTACCAGGTCTGGCACGCTCTGGGCTTGCTCCTCGTCGGCCTCGTCGAGGGCCAGACCGGCGCACCTCAACAGTTGGTCGGCTGGCTGATCCTCGCGGGCACGGTCCTTTTTAGCGGCAGCCTCTATCTCATGGCCCTCACCAAACTCCTATGGCTTGGAGCCGTCACACCGTTCGGTGGCCTCTGTTTCATTGCAGGGTGGGCGGTTCTAGCCGTCATAGCGTACAAATCTGTGCATCGGGCGACGCCCGTCCAGCGTCCCTAGGCATGGAGTCAGTTATGTCAGTACCTGGTGCGGAAAAGAAAGTCCTATGTGGCGTTCTCGGTATCGTCTTTGGCGGTCTGGGAGTCCACCGTTTCATCTTAGGTGACACAACGGGTGGCATCCTCAGGATAGTCATTACGCTCGTGACGTGCGGAGCGGGTTCGATCATCGGCCTCATTGAAGGCATCATCTATCTCACGAAGTCAGACCAAGAGTTCGTGGATACTTACGTGAACGGCAAGAAGGCTTGGTTCTAGGGCGCGGCCTGCGGGTCGCTGTGCCAGAATCTGGGCATGCTCGCAGCAGCCGCCCTTCTTCTTGCGGTCCAGGGCCCGTCCTGGTCGCCCCTCTTCGACGGTAAGACACTCGACGCATTTGAAAAGAAGGGAGGCGCTGCGACCTTCAAGGTCGAACATGGGGAGATCGTCGGCTCCACCGCGCCGAACACGACCAACACGTTCCTCTGCACCAAGAAAGTCTACGGCGACTTCGAACTGGAGTTCGACGTCAACGTGGACCCGGACCTCAACTCTGGCGTCCAGATCAGGAGCCACGCGGTGCCTGGCTACAAGAACGGCGTCGTCTTCGGGTACCAGGTCGAAATCGACCCCTCCACCCGCGGCTATTCCGGTGGCCTCTATGACGAGTCGCGCAGAGGATGGCTACAGGACCTCTCCAAGAACGAGAAGGGCCGCATGGCGTTCAAGAACGGCCAGTGGAACCACTACCGCGTCCTCGCCGTCGGTTCGCACATCCAGATCTGGGTCAATGGCGTGCAGACGACCGACTACAACGACGATGTGGACAGTTTTGGATTTATCGGCCTGCAGGTCCACGCGGTGGGTGACCGCAAAGACCCGATCGAAGTCCGCTGGCGCAATCTCCGAATACGAGACATGGGCGTCCCGGGAGCAGTGGCGCCAAAAGGCGCAACCGTCCTGCTAGGAGGCGCAAGCGACGTCTCGAAATGGAAGAAGGCGGGCACGGAGAGCGACCCGATCGGTTGGACGTGGCACGACGGGTACCTCGAGGTCACGCCGAGGAGCGGCAGCATTCAGACCAAGCAGACCTACGGCACCTGCAAACTCCACGTCGAGTTCATGGTCGACGACAACGGCATGACGGGCCAGGCCAACGGCAACAGCGGCGTCTACCTCCAGGGGCGCTACGAGGTCCAGGTTCTCAACTCCGCGGGCCAGGAGCCTGCGAACAACATCTGCGGTGCGATCTACGGCGTCAAAGCGGAGGACTACAACATGTCCTTCCCCGCGTACCAGTGGCAGACCTACGACATCCAGTTCACGGCGCCAGTCTGGAAGGACGGCAACAAGGTTTCGAGCGCCAGGTTCACCGTCTATCACAACGGCACCCTCGTCCACAAGAACGTCGAGGTGACCGGCCCGACGGGTTCCGGTCAGGCGGAAACGATGGACGCGGGCGGGCTCCTCCTGCAGGACCACGGCAACAGGATCAAGTTCCGCAACGTGTGGATACTTCCGAGGTAACTCCCCGACCAGCAGCCCGTCCCTCTCATATGAGGGCTTGGACACTGATAGCAAAAGGGGCGGCTGCGCTCGCGCTCGTCTTCTTCTTCGCCCGGGCCGGGGGCCCGGTCGTCGCAGACAAATCGCTCAAGGGTTTGCTCGGGCCAGACATGACTTCGCTCTTTGCGGTGCCCGTCCTCATGTACCACCGCGTCAAACCGCTCACGCCGAACGAGGCGCAGAGCCCACTGCTGCGAGACCTGACGGTCGACCCCACGGACTTCGAGCAGCAGGTCGCCTACCTGGCCGAACAGGGCTATACGTTCCTCTTCGCAAGGGAGGTGTCGCAGGCGGTCAGAGAACACAGACCACTGCCGCTCAAGAGCGTCGCGATCACCCTCGACGACGGCTACCTCGACAACTTCCAGCACGCCTACCCGATCCTCAAGAAGTACGGGGCCAAGGCGACGGTGTTCGTCGTCACCAACAACCTGACGCGCCCAGACAGATTGCACCCCGAACACCTCACGGCAATGAGCGGCCCCAACGTTTGGTTCGGGTCGCACACGGTCCACCACTACGACCTCACAAAACTCAACGACGCCACCCTCGAGTTCGAACTCGTCGAGTCAAAGCGCGTCCTCAGCAGCCTCTTGCACGAAGACGTCACGTCCATCGCCTATCCTGCCGGTGCCTACGACGACCACGTCGTCCAATACGCGCTGAACGCGGGCTACACGTCCGGATGGATGAAGGGCGGCGGAATGGTGACGCCTGACGAAGACCTCATGCTGCTTCCGCGGGTTCGCGTCAGTGGCCGCCACACGTTCGAAGACTTCAAACGCAAACTCCGTTCGCGCCTTTTCGCGCTGGAGCGGGTCCGCCAGAAGTTAGGGTAGACGCGGCCGCGACGCCCACCGCGCGTTCTCCGCGTCGATGAACCGCCACCGCTTCTCGTCTCCTTTCCCCGGAGCGAGCCCGATCCT
>DATLWQ010000382.1:0-1632 GCA_035576225.1 Fimbriimonadaceae bacterium
CAAGCTCGGCGCAGACCGCCTCCAGCCCGGCGACGAGGTCCTCACGACGGATCAGGACTACCCGCGCATGATCAACGGCTTCAAACAGCGCGTTAGGAGGGAGGGCATCAAGATGGTGCAGGTCTCGTTCCCCAACGTACCGAACTCGAAACAGGAACTCGTCGACGCGATCGAGGGCGGCATCACGGACAAGACGAAAGTCATCCTCATCTGCCACGTCATCAACCTCACTGGGCAGATTTGGCCCGTCAGGGACGTCGTGGAACTTGGACGTAAGCGCGGTATCCCCGTCATCGTGGACGGCGCTCACGCGTTCGCACAGTTCCCGTTCGACCGTGACGGTCTGGACTGTGACTACTACGGCACGTCGCTTCACAAGTGGCTCATGGCGCCAATAGGTACGGGCTTCCTTTATGTGCGCAAGAAGAACATCGAGCCGCTATGGCCGCTTATGGCCGACAACGACGGCCAGCACGACAACATCAGAAAGTTCGAGGAGATCGGCACTCACCCCGCTGCGAACCACAACGCGATCGCGGAAGCCCTGACGTTCCACGAGATGATCGGAGTCGCGCGCAAGGCCGAGCGGCTGCGCTACCTGCGCTCCGTCTGGGTCGACAAGATTCGCGGCGAGAAGAACGTCCGCTTCAACACGAACCTCCTGCCCGAGCACTCGTGCGGCCTGACCAACGTGGAGATCGTCGGGATCGAGCCGGGCAAACTCGCGGGCTGGCTGTTGAACGAGTACGGCATCCTCGTCACCACCATAGGCCACAAGCAGTTCCAGGGAATCCGGGTCACGCCGAACGTCTACTCGACGCTTTCAGAGGTCCGCCTCTTCGGCGACGCAATGCTCCGGGCCTGCCGCGAAGGCATCGCCTAGGGGCCAAGGGCCCCGCAACCTTGCGGGCATTACGACTCGTAGTATGCTCAGCCATGCTTTCCGCTCTATTGCTCTTCACGGCGGTCGCTGCTCCGGCGCAGCCCCCGCTCTTCCTCCAGCACCCGACGGTCAACGCCACGTCGGTCTGCTTCGCCTTTGCGGGCGACCTGTGGGACGTCCCACGTTCGGGCGGCGACGCCCGCCGGCTCACCTCGAGCCCAGGACAGGAGTCCTCGCCCTACTACTCGCCCGACGGCAAGTCGATCGCGTTCAGCGCGCAGTACGAAGGAAACACCGACGTCTACGTCATGCCTGCCGAGGGCGGGATTCCCAAGCGGCTGACGTTCAACCCGGCCAGTGACACCGTCGAGGGTTGGACGCCGGATGGCAAGAGCGTGCTTTTTGCCTCGACGATGGAAGGCCTTCCGTTCGTGCCGCGCCTCTTCACGGTGTCGGTCACAGGCGGTCAGGCGGTCGGTCTCCCGTTTCCGACGGGAACGATGGGCAGTTTCTCGCCCGACGGAAAGCAGATCGCTTACGTCCCGTATCTCCAGTTTGAGAAGGCCTGGAAGCGATACCGCGGTGGTGAGGCCTACCCTGTATGGGTGCTCAACCTCGCCGACTCCAGTTGGAAGGAGGTTCCGCGCAAAGGATGGAACGACAAGGATCCACTATGGATTGGAAACCGGCTCTACTACCTCTCTGACCAGGACGGCAAGTTCGACCTCTGGGCGAGCAGCACGGACGGC
>DATLWQ010000383.1:0-5072 GCA_035576225.1 Fimbriimonadaceae bacterium
CGTGCGTCGACGTCTCCCGCTGCATGCGTGAATCCATCGACGCGGGCCTGAACAACCGCGACAAGGCGCTCGAGTACGCCCTTCAGTTTGCGCGCGACATGGATCGCGACACCAGCGACGAGTTCGTCGGCATGTACGTCAACGAACGCACGCGCGACATGGGAGAGGACGGCGTCAAGGCGATCCGGCTCCTATTGAGCGAAGGCGCGCGCATCGGTCTTGTTCCGAAGGTCGACGTCGAAGTCATCGACTAGCGTCGCTCACTCCGCAGTCGCACGCTTGAAGAGCAGTTCGGCGACGGTCGTGCCATCGCGGTCCTCCATCGTAAACTCGCCGCCGAGTCCGAGCGACAGCGACCGAATGATCTGCAGACCCAACTGCCCCTTCTTGACGTCGAAGTCCTCCGGCAGCATGTCTCCCGTGTTCGAAACGACCAGTCGCACCCTGTCTCCGTCAGGGTTGACCTCGACCGTGATCCGCCCGACGTCGGTGTGCCTGAACCCGTGCTCCATGGCATTGAGCAGCAGTTCGTTGATGATCAGCGAGACTTGCGTCGCCTGGTTGGTGTTCAGGTAGCAGTCCTGCCCCTCGACAGAGAACTCAATGTGCTTGTTCGGCATCAGGAACGACTGCTGTTGGTGCTGTACGAGGCTCTCGGCGATCGACTTGATCGAGACGTGGTCGAGGTCTTCGCGAGAAAGCAGTTCGTGCACCGCGGCGATTGCGAGGATGCGGGTCAGCGAGTCCTCCAAAGCCTCGTCGAGCGACTTGTAGTGCGACTGCCGCTGTTGCAGCCGCAAAAGGGAAGCGATCTGTTGTAGGTTGTTCTTCACGCGGTGGTGCATCTCCTGCATGAGCGTGTTGCGCACCTGCAGCCGCGCATGCTCGATCGAGATCGCCGCCTGCTGCGCCAGCGTCTCGAGCGCGGCGACCTCGTCGCGCCCGAACGCCCGGTGCCGCCCCGTGTAGCAACTCATCACTCCCAGTGGGCGGTTGTGGATCGTCAGAGGCACGCAGATCATGCTCTTCAGACCCTGCTCCTCTGCCAGGTCGTGCCCGATGTAGTCCTCGTCGGTCTGCACGTTCGGCACGATGATGGCCCGGTTCTCCATGATCGCCTTGCCCGCGATCGATTCGCCGAGTTTGATCGCCTCCTTCCGCTGATAGGCCTTGTTCGTCGCCTGGGTCGCGCGCAGCACCAGTTCCTCTCGCTTCGTGTCCAGCAGACGGACGGTCACGACCTTGTAGTGGAACCTCTGTGCGGTCAGGTTGACGAGCAGTTGCAGGATCTCCTCTAGGTAAGGGCTCGACGCAATGGTCGTGGTCACTTCGCTGACCGCGCCGAGTTTGTCGTCGCTCGAACCCGCCGTGTGGCCGCGCTGGAACACTTGAAGGGCAAAGGCGATCGTTCGGACGATCTCGTTCAGCCACTTCAGTTCGGCGGGTGTCGGCTCCCACCGGTTGAGACGGCGCAGAAAGAAGACGCCGAGCGGGCCGTCGCTGCCCATCAGCGGCGCGACGAACGCCGCGTCGTAGTCCGGCTCGGCTATGCCGGGGTGCTTTGTATAGTCGGGGTCTTCCTGCAAGCCTGTGGTAATCACAATCTGCTCGCCGGAGCGGAACGCGCGGGAGGCCGTCCCCTTTCCGGGCCCGAGCCGGAACCTCATCGCGTACTCCGGCGAGAGCGTGCTGCCGACGAGGATCAGTCCGCCTTTCGGCCCGGCCACAAGAAGGTCGCACGCGCCCCACTTGGTCAGATCCTTTGTGACCTGCGCCGCGGCCTGTAGGAGTTGCTCTTCGTTGCGAGCCCCCGCAAGTGCCGCCATCAACTTCGAGCGCGCTTTAGTGATCGACGGAAACGCGTGGTCCTTAGCCATCAGTTCTTGAACGGGCCTATCGCCGTCGTGCTGACGAGCGACGGGTCGAGCGCCTTCCGAGCATATTCGATGATCTGGTCGTTCGTAACGGCCTCGATCGAGGCGAGCACCTCTTCGACCGGGACGTCGCGACCGTACACCATCTCGTTGCGCGCCATTCGCATCATTCGCGCGCTCATGCCCTCGAGCGCGAGCACGATCGATCCTTCGATCGACTTCTTCACGCGCGCAAGTTCGGCTGGGTCGGCGCCGTCCCTGCAGAGTTTGTCGAACTCCGCCCTGACCACTTCCTGCACTTCACCCCACTTCTCGGCGCTTGTGCCGCCGTAGACCGTGAACGCGCCACCGACGGAGTACGTGAGGTTGTAACTGCCGATCGCGTACGCGAGGCCGCGCTTCTCGCGCACTTCCTGAAAGAGCCTGCTGCTCATCCCGCTGCCCAGCACGCCGTCAAGCATCAGCGCGACGTAACGATCCTTGTCGTGCTGCGAACTTCCGTCGGTGCCGATGCAGAAGTGCACCTGCTCGACGTCCTTGCCGACCTCGTTGACTGAAGCCTTTCCCCGCGGACGGTCCAATTTGGCCTCGCCATCGCCTGGCTCGACCGAACCGAGCCTCTTTTCGGCCCACGCGTTCACGGCGTCCGGCTCGATGTTGCCCGCGACGGAAAGAACGATCTGTCCTGCCCGGTAGCGGCGCGCCATATAGGTGCGCAGGTCGTCCGGCCCAAAAGACGAGACCGATTCGGGCGTACCGATGACCGGCTTTCCCAGGATGTGTTCGGGCCATCGGCTCTGGAGGTGCAGGTCGTGGACGTGGTCGCTGGGTTCGTCCTCGGACCGCTTGATCTCCTCCAGCACGACCCCCTTCTCCATCGCAAGTTCGTCCTTGTCGAGAAGCGAGTCGGTGACCATGTCCGAGAGAACGTCGATCGCGACCTCGACGTCGACGTCCAGCACGCGGCAGTAATAGCAAGTGCGCTCTTTGTCCGTGAAGGCGTTCAGCATTCCCCCACGGCCCTCGATCTCCTCGGCGATCTGTTTCGCTGTTCGCTTCGTCGTGCCCTTAAAGAGCATGTGCTCTATGAAGTGCGTGATCCCCGCCTCCTTGGTCTGCTCGTGCACGCTGCCCGTGTTGCACCAAAGTCCGACGGACGCAGAGCCCACGTGGCCCACCGGCTCACAAAGCACGCGCACACCGTTGTCGAGGACTGTCTTCGTTATTCCCATGTCGTCCTAGGCGATCCGCGCCACGAGCGTACCAAGCCCGTCGACCGTGACCTCCACCCTATCTTCGGCGACAAGCCCACGACCGAGCGGGGAGTCCTCCAGCGCGGGCTTATCGAAGGCGGGCCACGCGAGCACCTCGCCGGCCTGCACGGTCCTGATCCGCGTCACGAAGGAGAGCAGGTCGGAGAACGCGATCCCTGGCTCGACCGACGCCTTCGCGACCGCGGTCTCGTTGACTTTCATGCTCAAGTTCCAAGCAAAGTTCGTCGGGTCGCTGCCCACCGTGAACTCCGTCAGGTCTTCAGGGGTCGTGAGGTAAGGGCCGATCACGCAACCAAGGTCGTGCGAAGGGCCGATCGGAATCGACTGAGTCCTCTCGTCCTGCGCCATGTCTGCATCGTAGAAGACCAGCATGAGTCCATAGCCGAGCGCGAACGAAGGCGCTTCGCCAGGGTCGACGGCCTGTGCCGTGTCGGCGACCGTCCCTACCACGTGAACGTCGAAGTCCACGGCGGTCGATGCGGAGATGATCTCCACGTCCGAGTTCGGCCCGTAAAGGCCGGTCGTGTTTTGAAAGCGATAGGAGAGCGCCCTGTCGCCGACGGTCGCGCGGTGGAACTCGAAGACGCGGATACCCGGCGGTGTTCCGAGCGGCGGAAGAAGGCTCACGCTGCCAGGTTCGTGGATTCCGATCGCCCGCTCGCCGTCCGTCTCGTAGACTTTGCCCTCGTGATAGATCCCCGACCGGGCCTGGTCAGGAGCCTGGTTGAGTACGAAACGGCACAGCTTCACAAAGGGAGGTTACCTGGGCTCAGGGGGGCCCGATTCTGATTGACAGCCTGCCTCGTTTCGGGTAGCATGAGCCTCACCTCTACTGAGCAGGTTTTAGGATGCCGCCATTGAAGATTCTTGTTTGCGACGACGAAAGGCACATCGTTCGGCTTATCCAGGTCAACCTGGAGCGACAGGGCTGGAACGTCGTGACAGCCTATGACGGCAAGGAAGGGCTGGAGAAGGTCAAGTCGGAAAAGCCCGACCTGCTCGTGCTCGACGTCATGATGCCGTACATGGACGGCTTCGAGGTCCTCAAGTCCATCCGCAAGGAGCCGGCCACCGAGAAACTGCCGGTCATCATGCTCACGGCCAAGGCGCAGGACAAGGACGTTTTCGAGGGCTACCACTACGGCGCGGACATGTACCTCACCAAGCCGTTCAACCCCCGCGAACTGGTCACCTTCGTCAAGCGCATCGCTCAGGGCGGCGGCGACGACGGCGGCGGCGACGGGCCGACGAAGTACGATCTTTGATGGAGGAGGCGGGGCGGTCAGGCACCCGTGCCTGGCCGCCCCTTTTCGTTTTTGGCACGGGCTGTGAGGGGATAAAATGGCAGCCGAGAGCGCACTGATGCACGCAACGAACCTCCTTATCGACGCCCTTGCCGCGCTGGGCGACAAGCACAACGCGATGGAACTGGCGACCCTGATCGTCGTGCCCATCGTCCTCTCCGCAGTGCTCTATCGCATCGCTGCGCTTCGGATGGCCAAAGGCGGTCCGAGGGCGGCCCTTTGGGCCGCCGAAGTTCCGTTGATCTTCGGCGTCTACCTCGCCATCACTCCTCTCAGGGACATTCGTAGCGAGTCGTACAGGCTTTACTATTCTGTGACAGACCGGTCCATAGGTCTGCACTATGCTTCGTTCTACATTCCACTCTTCGCGGCGCTCGCTCTTGCGGGTTACATCGCCTACGGTTACTACCGCGAGAAGATGGAGCAATAGGGCGGAAAACTCGAAGCGTCGCAGTGGCGGTTAGCGTTAGAATAGGTGGAGGAGCAGAAAGACCAAGATGGCATACGCGAGTCAGAGTGGATTCGAACCAGGAATAGGGATGACGACGACCCAGGCGCCTTTTATAGAAGAGGCGGTGAGCAGGGGTCAGATCTACATCGAGCAGCCGTACGAACTCTAT
>DATLWQ010000384.1:0-2687 GCA_035576225.1 Fimbriimonadaceae bacterium
GGCATGGCCTCCCGATTCTCGTACGAAGTATTAATGCGACGCTGATAGAGGATAAGAGTAGTATCGATAGTCGCAAGGAGGATTACGAAAAATTCGTTTCCTGCTATCAGAAATGCTTGAGTTCAGGCTCTTCAGCCCCGGCTCCCAACAGCGCCTTGACGGCAATGATCTTCGTGATCGACGAACTTGATCGAAAATACGGAGTGTTCGATCGATCAGCCGAAGAGATTCTCTTCGACGAGCACCTGACGCATATTAACATCGACGAGCAGGCTGCACGCGCGCGGATATCTGCAGCGGACGAGATGATCAAGCGCTACATCCAAGTCATGGAAGACGCCATCGAGCGTCAAGTCATCCGCCCGAAGATAGATGAGATGCGTAACATCCTCACCAACAAGGGCTTCAACGTTGGGAGCGTGCAACGAACGGAGATCCGCGGCGTCAACCGAACGGCCATGATGGTGGACGTCGGCGCGAGCGCGTCGGTCGACCTCTCGGCAAAGATCGACCTGATCAATTCAGCCCAACAGCTCGCCGCGATGACGTCAGCGATGACGGGGGCGCACCCGCTCAAGGCCCTAGGCTCCTTCGACAAGAAGGACGAATCCCCAGAAGCGGAGTACTACGGGATCGGAAGCGGCGGCACGTTCCGCGTCGTCCCCGTCTTCGAGCCCTCGGGACAGGCGGTCAGGTTCCACTTCCAGTACCTACAGGACACCATTGTCCGTGAGCCCGACGGATCGACGAGGATGGCGCTACCGAGGGTCGACCACCACTCGATCGACACCGAGGTCGAACTGAACAACTTCGAACTGGGAGAAATCTCCTCGTTCGAGGTCAACACAAAGCTCGGTGGACACGAGGTCAAGCACGGAGGAATCCCCCTGCTGAACTCCATCCCCGTACTCAACGAACTGCCGATCATAGGGTGGTTCAGCAAGACCAACGGCCACGCGGCGGTCGTCCAGCACAGCATCATCCTCGGACAGACGGTGACCTATCCGACGATCGTCGACCTGATGACGCTCCTCCAGAACGGAAGCATCAAGATCGGTAAAGACTGAGCGTGTGTATAGCATGAAGCCGTCGCGACCTCACTGACCGAAAAGGATGAAGGTCACCCGTTTGAGCGCAAGCCGTCACTTGCCCCGCAACCAGTCGACCAGGGTGCCCTCGCGGGTCGCAGGGTCGAAGTACTCGCGCGAGAGGCACTTCCACAGCACCTTGCGCTCCTGGGGCGACAGCGTGTTGCCCGGCGGCATCCACCCCTCCTCCACGAACGTCTGTGCGAGCCCGCGCCCGTGCCGCATCGACTCGACGTCGCGGTCGGTGCGAACCGGCTCGGGGTAGTTCAGCGGCGCAAAGTCGTTGTGGCACCCGGCACACTTCATCTGCGACGCGATCCGCTCCACTGACTCGTCGCCGATCCCCGCGCCGGAAACCATCGAACTCACCAGCCGCTCTCGCCCATCGGAGGAAGTCGGGCCCAGGCTCGGACCGTACGCCGCCGTGTCCATGTGGTCGTAGACGCACCTGCCATAACTCCCGATCTTCTTGTTCAGGGACCCAAGCACGTCGTCGGCCGCGTCCGCGCTCGGCACGAGCGAGCCGGACGAGTCGAACCCAAACTCCCGCTCCGGCCGGATCGGCAGCACTCCCGACTTGTGGCAGTCATAGCAATTCTTGCTCGGGTTGTCGGGCATCGCCGCAGTCGGCATCAGCGCGATCTCTTCGCCGCGCCGCGAGCGCAGGTAGTCCATGAAGAACACGTGCGGCGCACCGTCCGCCTTCTCGGGCAGTTGGACAGAGACGATCGAGACGCTTAGTAGGTCTGGTGCCGGATCCTGCTCCGGCGTCGCGATCGCGAACGTGACCCACTTGTCGTAGCGCCTGCCGTCGGCACCCTGTTCGCCAGGGACCATCACGAGCAACCGTCCAAAAGTGCGCCGGTCGACAGATCGCACGAACTGTGCCTCGAACGGCAGCACGGCCCACTTCTGCGAGTCAGGCAGCCCCTTGTTGCGGTCCTCGATCATAGCGACGGCGTCCGCGTAGCCCTCCCGGTGCGAGACGCACCTGAGGAATTCCTGGCTCGCCAGCAGGTCCGGCAGCGAGACCTTTCCGGAAGACGAAGCCCAGTACTGTACGTCGCTGACGTCGAGGCCGAGCCTGCGCTTCGAGCCGCCGCCCTCCTTCGCCGAAAGCGCCTGGGCACGGACAAAAGCGACGAAGTTGCCCAGCGCCTTTCCCGTCTCCGTGTCCGGCGCAAGGAGCCTCGGATTGCCGGAAAGCGCCACTTCAATCGTCCGTAGCGCCGCGGCGCAGCGCTCGGCGACGTCCCCGCGCACGACGAGCGACTCGCCGCGGAAGTTCGATGGGGCGAGGACGGCCGCGATCTGCATGTCCCGCCACGCGACCCAGTCCTCCATCGCCCAGTCGCCGGGCTCCTTCGGGGCAGGGCACTGCGAGTTGGCGGCGACCGTACCGACCGTCAACAAAACGAGCGCGGCGAGAACGAGCGCGGCGGACGCCCGTCCGCGCCGCCCGTGCCCGCGACCCTTATGGAAAGAAGAACGGCGTGCCATTCGGCCACCCCACCGATCCCTCAGACCTCGACCTCTATGTTAGCAGGCTTCTCCGCCGAACGCGGCAAATGAAGGCTCGCTTGACTACGCCCAGTGTGG
>DATLWQ010000385.1:0-3962 GCA_035576225.1 Fimbriimonadaceae bacterium
GGCGCTCACTCAAAGCGATGACAAGAAGACGCTTGCTGAGTTCTTTTCCGGCGAAGAGCGCGTGCACGTCGAGAACGCGCTCGCCCGCGCGCTCATCTCCGGCCGAAGGACGTCAGACTCTTATGGCTCACTCAGTTTAGAGATCGACCCTGTCCGCTCGGTCGGTTGGGTCGTCCGGCTAAGTCGCGAAACACGATCGGTGGAATCCGAGCGACGTCGCAAGTCTGTTCTTGCGATCGTCGGCGCGCTCGACGCACAGAGGCTGGACGAGCACGACGCTGAAAGAAGCGGGCTGGACTTGACGGTCGTCGGCGTCGGTGGGGTCGGTCTGGAACTCGCGCTGCGCCGGAAGCCGGACTTCGTGCTGGTCGGAACCCATCTCCCGGACGGCTCGGCGTCAGACTTCGTCGAGGCTATGCGCTCCGACCCCAGGCTTGCCGGGGTGCCGATCGCCGTCGTCTCCACATCCGGCCAGAACCTAGAGGAGGCCCGCGCTCGGCGCTCTGGGGCGGACCGGGTCGTACCTGGACCAATCGATAGCAGGGCCCTTATCGACCTCGTTGCAAGCAGGTTTTGAGCGAAAACCTGCACAAAATGGGCTAGAATAATTGCTAGGGCCGCAAAGAGCCAGGACGGCGAAGGCGCCCCGCGGCTCCCGCCGCTACAACCAAAGCAATGTTCAAGATCACGGAAGATCTTCGCCAGATGCGCATCGTCGTCATCGATGCGCTCGAGGCGGATCGTAACGAGATGTACCGCGCCCTCTCGGGCGCAGGGTTCGTAGACATCGCCCTCCAATCGGACGCTGACGCAGGTCTCGCCGCCCTCCAGACCCTCAACCCGGACCTCGTGTGCCTCGACATCGACCTTTCCACCAAGGACGGTCGCTCACTGCTCCAGGAGGCGACGCACGGAATGCAGCGAGTGCCCGTCATCGCGTTTTCCCGCGGCGCGGACACGGCGACCAGGCACTGGGCGCTGGAAAACGGCGCGAACGACCTGATCGGAAAGCCGATCGAAGCGACCGACACAATCTTGCGCGTAAGGAACTTCCTGCAGACCCGGCGGCTGTACAAGGAACTCGAGCAGTACAGCCTCGATCTGGAAGACAGGCTTCTTCGGCGCTCGAACGAACTCTACGAGGCGGCCAACGACTGCCTTTTCCGATTGGCGAAGGCCTCGGAATACCGCGACGACGACACGGGCGAGCACACAATGCGCGTCGGCCGGCTCTCCGGCCTCATCGCGCAGGCTCTCGGCATCGACCAGAGTGAAGTGGAACTGATCCGCCGCGCAGCGCCGCTGCACGACATCGGCAAGATCGGTGTGCCTGACTCCATATTGCTCAAACGAGGAAAACTGACGCCTGACGAGTTTGACGTCGTCAGGTCGCACGTCAAGATCGGGGCGAGCCTTCTTTCCGGCAGCACGTCGAAACTCATGGCGATGGCGGAGAAGATCGCGCTCACGCACCACGAACGTTGGGACGGCACCGGATATTCCATGGGGCTGCGCGAAGAAGAGATCCCGCTACCGGGCAGAATCGTCGCCGTCGCAGACGTATTCGACGCGCTCACACACGACCGACCTTACAAGCAGGCGTGGCCGATCGAAAAGGCGATCGGCGAGGTCCGTTCGCAGGCCGGACGGCACTTTGACCCGCAGGTCGTCGAAGCGTTCCTCAAGGTGTTCGCCGACAAGGCGACCCACGCCGTCGTGGAAATCTAACCGACCGACCTCACGATGCCGCCGTCGACCAATACGCCGATCCCCGTGACGTAAGAGGCGCGCTCAGAGCACAGGAAAGTGACGACGTCGGCGATCTCCGACGCTTCTGCCAAACGACCGACGGGTATCGCTCGGCCCTGTTCGGCCAGGACTTCATCGACGCTCATACTTTCTCTCTCTGCGCGGATCTCCGCCAAATGGAGTTGACGTGCCGTCATCGTGTGGCCCGGCAAGACGCTGTTCACGGTCACACCGTAGCGGGCGAGTTCGTCGGACTGCAGTCGCGTCAACGCCTCTAGGCCGCTGCGGAGCGTCGAGGAGATCGGAAGCAAGTCGTGCGGTTGTCGGGCGACTAGGCTCGTGATGTGGACGATCCTTCCCCACTTGTTCTTCACCATCTTGGGCGTCGCCAAGCGCACCATCCTTACGATGTTCATGACGGTCGAGTCGAATCCGCTCTGCCACTGCTCGTCGGACATAAGCATCCACTTGCCCGCAGGAGGACCGCCCGTGTTAGTGACGAGGATGTCAGGATCGCCGAGGTTGTCGCGCGTATGAGCGAACCACGACTCGATGTCCTCAGACTGCGAGACGTCACACGTGCTTCCGATCGCACCAGAGAGGCTGGCAAGGGCAGCGTCGAGCGCTTCACGGTTGCGCCCACAGATCGACACCTTGCAGCCTTCGGCCAACAACTCTTGCGCAACTGCAAAGCCTATCCCCTTGCTGGCCGCTGCGACCATCGCGACCCTGCCTTCAAGTCCAAGATTCATGGCGACAGTTTATTTGGTATGCGCGCGTTTGCGGAGTGCGAACGGGGACGTTTGGTGCCTTACTTCGGACAAAGCACGCTTCTGTAAGGGCCACTAATGGAATTGTTGGACTTGACTCTGACCTAAGGCGAAGACTGAGGGCCCCTAGCAAGGCGTCCCGACCCTACGTCAGTTCGGTACACGACGGACAGAATTGCGCCACAATAGAGATGATGACCGACGACAACCGCACGCGAGCGATGGGGGGGACGCCCTCGGTCGATCCCAACAAAACGCGCATGGGGGCTCCGCCCTCGACCGATCCCAACAAGACGGTCATGGGCGCCGCGCCCACGGTCAACACTACGGTGACGATCAAGCCGGTCCAGTGTCCCGTCTGTAAGGCCTTCAACCCGCCAGGGATCATGTTCTGCAACGACTGCGGGCTGATCTTTGAGAAGGCGCTCGACGGCGACGCCTTCGGCGCGCCAAGCGTGAAACTGCCGTGCCTCGTCGACCAGAACGGGCGCGAGCACCAGTTACGGCCCGGCCCGAACGTGGTCGGCCGGCAGGGCGACATCCTCATAGAGGACACCCGCGTCAGCCGCAGGCACGCCCACGTCATCCTGGACGGCACGAGCGCCAAGGTCGAGGACCTCGGCAGCACCAACGGCACGAAGGTCGGCGGGCAGCCTCTAGCACAGGGGCAACAGGCGCCGATCGAGTCGGGCGCGGTGCTTTCTTTTGGCGGTTACGAAATGACCTTCAGCCTCCCTGGCGAGGCGAACAAGACGCAGCAGGCGATGAGCGGCAGGACGGCGGCGATCAGCGTCGCGCCGACCGTCCACAACGCGGCGGCGTGGCTCAAGATCGACGACGACGAGACGCCGCTAGAGCCCGGGAAGCACACCTTCGGCCGTCGCACCGACAACGACATCGTGGTTTCGGACCCGTACGTGAGCGGCAGGCACGGCGTCTTCGAGGTGGACGACTCCGGCGTCTACGTGACCGACACCGGCAGCACCAACGGCACAGTGCTGAACGACGCGAAGATCGCCGCCAACCAGCGCACACAACTCCAGAAGGGAGACGTCATTAAACTCGGTGACAAGACGATCACCGTCCGATTCAAGGAATAGCATGGAAGAGACAACCGCTGAGTACGCCGTCCAGGAACTCGCGCCAAAGGTGGAGTTGCGCGTCCGCCCGGCGGTCACCGTCGCTGCCAAGACCGACCTGGGCCGCGTGCGCGAGAACAACGAGGACAAGTTCGAGTACTTCCTGCCCTCGTCCGACGATGCACTAGCGTCGCGTGGGATGGTATTCGTGGTCTGCGACGGAATGGGCGGCTACGAGGCAGGCCAGATCGCCAGCGAACTCGCGTGCAAGACGTTCATCGAGGTGTACAGGAACCATCCGGCGGAAGACCCCGGCGAGGCCGCGCGCTCGACCGCGTCGTCGGCCAACAGGCTCGTGCTGGAC
>DATLWQ010000386.1:0-15038 GCA_035576225.1 Fimbriimonadaceae bacterium
CACGCTCGGATTCAACTATTTCAGCACTGTGACGAAACCCGGCACCGAGGACTTCGACGTCGCAACAGGCACGGGCACCTCCTACGTCAATATGGTCAAAGGCACGCTGACGTACTTGGAAGAAAAAAAGATCAAAGCCAAGAAGGTGACGGTCATCGGGTTCGTTGCATTTGCGAGCGAGCGCTCAAAGTACGGCCACGACAATACTAAGATCGAATTTTATAGACGTGCTCCGACGATCGCCGAGGTGAAGACCGCTCTCCAACTTCGCGCGATCGTCGTGCAGCACTACGGGCACTACGACTTCAAGGCGAACCCTGCGCGCGCCGGATCGGGCGGCAAGGCTCGGCCGTTTCTCCGCCGGACAGGTGGACATTACATAACGCCGATCGGCTTTGGGTTGGACAAGAACGGAAAGCAGAGCGCGGACACGTTGATCAGTTACGATCCCGCTGGCTCCTACCAGGACGCACAGCACGAGGTCTACACGGACTGGATGCGCCAGCCAAAGAGCGCCTACCAGAACATCCCACTGCTGAATCCGATCGGTAGCGACCCTGCAAGGGACAAGGCGTTCGTCGACCCGAACTGGCCGAGGTACGAGAGGTACGGCACCCTCAACCAGACCTACCTGATGGACACGACCCTGCAGACCCCGAAGGAGAACGCGAAGTATGACGTGATGGAGGGGCTGATCGTGATCGAGGTATAACGCTCTACTCGGCATTGGGCCGCAGTCGACGAGGTGGCGATACTTTGGACGTTCAAAAAGCACTCCAGAACCAACTTGGCAACATCGAAAAGCGCACTGGTAAGAGCCTGAAAGACCTGGTCGCGGTGGTCAAGAAGAGCGGACTGGCCAAACATGGCGAGATCGTCGCTATGCTCAAGAGCGACCTCGGCATGGGCCACGGTGATGCAAACACGTTGACCAAGTACGCGCTCGGATCGCTCAATGCGCACGGAGGCGATGCAAAGTCCGCCGTCGATACGATCTACACCGGCGCGAAAGCCGAACTCAAGCCAATCCACGACGCGATCATGGCGAAGATCTCAAAGTTTGGCGAGTTTGAAACGTCGCCGAAGAAGACATATCTCAGTCTGCGGCGCAAGAAGCAGTTCGCTATGGTCGGCCCGGCGACCAACACCCGGATCGAGGTCGGACTCAACATGAAAGGTGTCAAGCCCACCGCGCGCCTCGTCGCCGAAAAGCCGGGCGGAATGTGCCAGTACAAGGTGAAGGTCACCGACAAGAAAGAAGTGGACGCCGAACTCGTCGGCTGGATCAAAGAGGCGTTCAAACAGTCCGGCGAATGACGACCCTCGACGATATCCGGCGCATCTGTTCTCGCCTCCCAGGTGCGGAGGAGGGCTCTGACGACAGGTTCGGTTTCGGCATCGAGGTCAAGGGCAAGATCAAAGGCTTCATCTGGTCTTGGAACGAACGGGTCCACCCCAAAAAGGCGCGTGTGGCGAACGACCGCGTGCTTGCCATACTCACCCCCAACCTCGCCATCAAGGAGGCGATCCTGGAATCGGACTCGGACAGGTTCTTTACTGAGCAACACTACAACGGCTTTCCAGCAGTACTCGTTAGACTTGACAACATTGACCCGAACGAGATCGAGGATCTCATTATCGAGGCCTGGAAGTGCAAGGCGCCGAAAGAACTGCTTACGCAGTACTCCTTGGCTGCCCCGCCAATTCTGCGGACAAGTAAGAAGTCGACGCCGAGATGATAGGCAGGATCAAAGAGGCGTTTCAGCGGTCTGGACAGTAACCGTTACGGCTTGAGTTCGTACTGTCGGTAGAGTTCAAGCATGGACTCCTCAGACGGGGTGTCGAGAACGAACCGCTGGACGAAACCCTCAACTCCGGGGTACCCGGTCTTGCGCATTCTGCTCGCCGCGGCGTCCAGGTCATAAGGCGTCTGCACTAGGAGGACGTCGGGGCCCAGCAGGGCCCAGCAAGCGGTCTGCGGCCCGAACGGCATTCCCACACTTCCGGCGTTGACGATTCTCTTCTCACCGACCCGAATATCGAACTGCATGTGCGTGTGCCCACAGACGAACGTGTCTTCGCTCTGCACAAAGACCTTCTCCAGCACTTCTGCCGCGGTCTGTTTCGTGAAGATCTCATCGTCGTCGCGCGGCGTCGCGTGAGCGAAAAGGACTTGTCCAAGACCATCGACCGCAAGCGACACCGTCAAGGGCCATGACTCAATAAACTCGACGGCCGTGGGATCTGTCCGTTCCGCGGTCCAACGCACCTGAGCGCGCCAGTCCTCCCCAGCACTTGCAAACCATTCTGTCTCTACTCCGCGGTAGTGCGCGGTCAGTTCTCGGTCGGTGTTGCCGCGCACGAAGTAGGTGGGCACGTCAAGCGACCGCAAAGCCGACAGGCACTCGACCGACATGGGTCCGGGCGCTACGTCGCCGACGACTACGACCTGCCCGACCTCAGCGCGGCGCATAGCGTCGAGCACCGCCTCGAGCGCGGGGAGGTTGCCGTGGATGTCGCAGATCGCCGCAGTACGCATCGCGAATTATTATGTCTGGCGGTCGATTCCGGCATCCTTGAAGAACGCGTCCAATGCCTCTTTCTCTCCGGGCAGATCTTCGTGCGTAATCCTGTTGATCCTGGCCTGCCCGTCGAACTCCAGGTGCTGGCGGCACCTGTGGGTATGCCTCGCTCCCCTGTGCGTCAGGCAGTCGGTGAAGTCGATCGTCGCGCCTCTCTCGGTCATCGAGACTTCGCTCTCATACTCGATCTCGTCGATGTTCTGCTTGGCCCAGGCACCGTTGGTTCGGTACGACGCGATGATCGCTTGCGGGCCGGCGTGTGTCTCGCCTCCGATCGTGTACTCGCAGTCGTTACTTAGGCACGAGGCAACGTCGTCGTATCGCTCATGGTCGAGGCCGTTTGCGAAGCGCTTGGCAGTTTCTCTTTTGTCCATGTGATGATGGAGGGCCCTACTCACCACGGCCGTCACAGTCCGTGCGGTTCGAGCCAGGACTCTACGTCTGTCGTGCATTCCTTCGCCCGCTCGACGAACGCACGTCGCGACTTTCAAAGGGTTGCCGACATCGAGCCGCCACCGGCTCAAAACGCCTCAGATCATCGCGTCTGGCCGTTACCCCGACGGCATGACGAACTGCTTGGCGATGACCATGTTGCCATTGCTGCAGACGCGCATCCTAAGCGCCTTTGCTTCGGCGTAGTCAGGATCGTTGTACCAAGCCATCGCCGCTTCTTCAGACGGAAACTTGACGACGACGTACTCGGTCCGCTTTTCGCCCTCGAGCGGCCTTACGTCAGTGTCGACAACGACGAGTTCCCCGCCGTGCTTCATCAGCACCGGTACGGTCGCTGGCGGATACGCCTCATACGCCTTGGGGTCGTCGATGTCGAAACTTGCGAGTAGGTAGACACTCATTGTTTGATGAGCATACCCACGGACGATCCTTTGTTCACCCCTTCGGTTTCCTGATGCGGTAAAGCACATGCCGCCGCAATCTGTGCCCCGGCTCGATCCGCGGGTGATCAAAGTCGTCCGCCGGATCGTGCGTCATTCCTAGTCGTTGCATGACCCGGATCGAGCGCGCGTTCTCGACCGCGGTCATCGAGACGATCTCGTCTAGCGCTGCATGATGAAAACCTAAATCGATCGAAGCGCGCCCGCCCTCTGTCGCATAGCCCCTGCCCCAATGGTCGGCGGCGAGGCGCCACCCGACTTCGACGCAAGGAGTGAAGGGCGCTTCGAACGACTGCGTCCACAGGCCAACGTATCCGATGAATGGGGCACCACCCTTCACCTCGACAGCCCACAGCCCATAGCCGTGCTCCTCGAAGTGCCGCGCGATCTTCTCGACGAAAACGTCGCTCTGTTCGGCGGTCAAGGGCGCCGGAAAGTGCTCCATGACGACCGGATCGGCGTTCATCCTTCGAAACGGATCGAGATCCTCCTCGCGCCATCGACGCAAGAGGAGCCGCTCGGTCTCGATCGAGTCAGGAATCCCAGGGGTCATTCCTCGACGCGCCACAGGCCCCAGACGTTCTGCTCCTCCCACTCCTCGCTCGGCTCGTTGCCCGCGAGACGCAGGGCCAGCATGATCAGCGCGAAGTGGTAGCCCTCGTGCCAAACCATGTGCTGAAGAAAGTAGATCGGGTGGTCGTAGCCGCCGAACTGGATCTTGCCAGCGTCGATCGCCTTCTTCGTGGCGTTGCGAACGGCCTTGGCGCTGTGTCGCAGCAAGTCACGGAGTTGCGAAAGGTCCTGCACAGGCTGCCAGTCGTCATCGGAGACCTGGACGTAACTCTTACCGTAGCCCTCAAGGAACGAGGGGTCGGTCTGCGAGAGCCAGAACCGGCGCGTGTTGTGGATGTGCGCGAACTGCTCGACGATAGGCATCCCGTCGTCGCTCGGTTTCTGCGACTTGTTCTCTTCGTTGACGAGGTCGAAGAGGTTGTCGATGATCTGGCACTGCCGGTCCCAAGAGTCGAGGAGAACGTCGAGCATAGCCCGAGCAGAATACCGTGCCGCCGCTCTTCTGCCTTGCGCGTTCCGCGGGCATTGCGTCGAGAGACTCTGCGGCACGCGCCGGCCGCTGGTATAACGAAACGGGCAACACAATGATCACTTTGATGGCAATGGCTCTGGCTGCACCGCTCTTCGCACAGCAGGAGGTTCAAGCCGACCAAAGCGCGCCAGAGGCTGTCAACCAGATCGAAGACCCGAAGGCGAAGGCTGTCGTCGATGACATGTACAACGCCTACCTCAACTGCAAGACCTACACGGACTCAGGCATCGTCACCTCGGGCGATTCCATCGTTGAGTTCTCCACGTCGTTCAGGAGGCCCGGCGGGCTCCTCATCAAGTTCGCTGGAAAGAACTTCGTGCGCACTGGCCAGTTCGTGCTGTGGATCTCTGGCGAACAGAAGAAGATCGAGTACACGGACTTCAATGGCC
Organism: Fimbriimonadaceae bacterium; assembly: GCA_035576225.1. Lineage (GTDB taxonomy): Bacteria > Armatimonadota > Fimbriimonadia > Fimbriimonadales > Fimbriimonadaceae > JADFMN01. Next base: position 4,970 of record DATLWQ010000386.1, read on the forward strand.
AGCAGGCGGAGGAAAGCGCTTGGCCGACCGACACGTGGTCCGAGGACGTCAAACTGCACCGGAAGGACCTGACGCTCAGTTTTGCGACCTCCGCCTTCACAGGAATCTCTCTCGGAGCAACGACGAACGTGCCGCAGATGCTCTTTCCAGGCGAAGTCACCGGACGTGAGTACGGCCAGATCAAGGACCTCGTCTACCAGGGCACGGAGGACGATCGTGGCGTCGAGTGCGACGTCTTGTCTTCAGAGAAAGAGGGCGAAAAGATCTGGATCGACAAGAGTACGCATCTGCTCCGACATACTTACAAGGAGTCCCTGTTCCTGGGCGAGAGGTTCGTGTTCGACACCCTCTACTCTCCGCACTTCGACACAACGGTCACCGACGACTCGCTGTCGTTCGATCCGCCGAAGTAACCGCTGTCGGCCCGCAAATCGTTTGCGGGCGGTCTGGAGACGAGTACAGGGACAGTCGCACAATAACTGAGAGCAGTGAAGCCGCGGGCAGCCACGCAGCGGTCTTCAGCGGCGAATCTCGCAAATGAAACGTCCATTACACGAAAATGGAAAAGTCTCCGTTGCGCATGATCGCTGCGGTCGGCCTCGTGGCGGGATCTGTTCTCGGACTGGTCGGAAGTTTCGTACCTACCGACTCGATGAGAGGGCTCGCGTGGGGGCTGGACGGCACGTTTCTCGTCGTCGCTGTCGCAGCGTTGACCGTTCTCGCCCTCCGGGCTGGCGAAGACCTGTCGGCTTGCGGGTTCTTAGTCTTCACCGTCGGACAGGGCCTTGTGCTCGCCTCTGTGCCGATGTCCCTCGCCGACGGATCGGCGCTCATGGTGACCGGGGCGGTCCTCTGGGCAGGAGGCCTCGCCATCGTCAGTCTGGGCAGAGGCATGCCGATGTTCGTACGCGCTACCGGGCTCATCGCGTGCGCAATGTTCCTCGTCTTTGCAGTTCAGGGCCTGACTGGTTCACAGGTGGACGCGCTGTCTAAGCCGCTACCGTTCTTCGCTTACCCGTTCCTGGCACTGACGCTCTTTGGCTGGGCTTGGCGGACATTGAAGTTGGCCCAGAACTAGGAAATACGCCAAGTAACGCTCAGCGAACTTGCGAACGGCGCTTTTCTAGGCGCTTAGAGACGCGATTCGCCTCCGATTCATTGGTGGATGTGATGGCAGACTGAACCTGCGCCTGCTCCTGATCGGAAACGCGGCATCAGACGAACGTAACTGGCTGCTCGTCTACGGATTGTACTGCGCCTGCGTATCCGCGCCCGTGCTGTTGCTCACGTTCGTCTGGCCCGAACCGTCGGCCGCCATCTTGTAGACCTCCGAGTTTCCGTCGCGGTCTGTCGTGAAGAGGATCGTGGTGCCGTCGGGACTCCAGTTCGGCTGGAAGTCGTTGCTCGCGTCGTTGGTGATACGCAGGGGGCCCGTTCCGTCCGCGTTCATTGTATAAATCTGCTTGGGCCCGCCGTCGCGCGTAGAGGCAAAGACGATCTTCGTTCCATCGGGGCTCCACGCGGCGTCGGTGTCAACATCCGCTGTTGTCGACAGTTGGACCTGACCGGTCCCGTCCGCCAAGACTGTGAAGAGAAAGACGCCGCTTCCCTGGTCGGCCTGGAAGAGGATCTTAGTACCGTCGGGGCTCCATTCCGGATGCTTGGCACCTGTTCCAGTGGTGGTCGTCGTGAGTCTGGTGACGTTGAGCCCGTTCGAGTCCATCACGTAGAGATCGCGGATTCCGGTGGTGCTGTCGCGGTCCGACTCGAAGACGATTTTCGTGCCGTCGGGGCTCCAAGAAGGCTCCGCGTCAAGGGCGAGGTTGCTCGTCAGTCTGACGACGCTCGAACCGTCCGCGTTCATGACATAGATCTCGAAGTTGCCGTCCCGGTCGGAGTCGAAGACGACCTTCGTACCCGCGGGGTTCCATTCTGCGTCCCCGTCGTTGGCGAGGTTGTTGGTCAGGTTCGCCGGGTTCAAGCCGTTGGCCCCCATCAGGTAGACCTCGAAGTTGCCGTCCCGGCCCGCGTTGAAGAGGATCACTGATCCAGGTGCCCCACCCGTACCTCCGCCTGTACCGCCGCCCGTACCACCGCCCGTACCACCGCCTCCACCACCGCAGCCAAGGACTGCACCGATCAGCAGGAACGGAAGGAAGGTGCGCGCGTAGTTCATCGTAACGTTATATGATACTCCGCCTTACCGAGCATTGACTCCAGATTCTTTCGGTGACGTGGGCCCATCCTGCCTCTGCCCACTGCCCCGACGACGTTGTTCTGGCGATGACCTGCACCAACACTGTGCCGCTAGAGGCCACCCGCTGGGGGTTTGGATCCCTGACAGTTCGTGGTCTGAGTAGGGGCCCCCTCTGTTTTGCCGCCTAGTCCCCGATGTGTACGACGTGTCCCTGTTTGTCGAAGTAGAACAGTAGTTCATGCGAGGACTTGCCGAAGTCTAGTTCCAAAGCGATGGCGGACGTCAGTGGGACTCCGAGCGCAGTAGCACCGCGACCAGACAGGTCGTATCGGCCAGCGAACCTGTACTCTTTGACCGCTCCTAGCCTTGCTGCCGCAACCTCGACACTCATACTGTGGTCTTGGATCAGGTCGGGATACCGCCGCTCCTTTGCGAGCGACTTGAGTGCCGCTATCAACTTGCCCGTTTCTGCCTTGTCCTTGTCTACATCCGGCTTCGGTGCATGGAAGCCGGGCACATACATCTGTGCAAGCACGTCGACGAGATCATCTAAAGGCGCACCACTGAGATTTGTCAACACTGTAACTGAGACGTCCGAAGCAGGAAAGTACACCACGTCACTGGAGAAGCCTGTTCGATACCCGCCTGTGTGCTGAAACGCGCGGAGCCCTCGGTAGGGAGAAATGAACCAGCCATAGCCGTAGTCGAGGGGCACACCGCTCCGTGATCGGAACGGTTCGAAGATCCGATCGGGGTTCTTGACGATTCTCCCCGCGCGCAGTGCAACGACCCACCGCGCAAAGTCTCGCGCCGTTGAGAGAATTCCGGCGTCCGCCCGTGCGTGCATGTAGGGCGTCACGTAGTAGCCGCGCTTGACATGGACTCCGTCGTTCTGCAGTTGATATCCGTCGGCCCGCCCAGGGACGACCGCCACCGGGTCGACATACGAACTCTCCGTCATCCCGGCTGGACGGAAGATGTGATCACGGACGAACACTTTCAGCGGTTGCTTCGAGATCTTTTCAACGATCATCCCGATCATCGCGTAGCCAGGACTGCTGTAATGGAACTCTTCGCCGACGCCGGAGAGCATCTTGAGCGACTTGAACTCCTCCATCATCGAGTTCTCGTCGTAGTTCGTCAAGACGTCGGCCCAAGGAATTACGTTCCAGTCCTCGGGCAGTCCGGTGCTCATGCCGAGCAGGTCGCGGATCTTCATCCCGTCCCACGTCGCAGGAAGTCCCGTGAAGAACTTGGATACCGGATCGTCTAGCGAGAGCAGACCTTCGTCGATCAGGATCAGCGCCGCCGCCCCAGCGAACATCTTGCTCATCGAGGCGATCTCGAAGCGCGTCGCGTCGCTGCATGGCGCTCTAAGTTCGAGGCTCGCTACGCCATAGTGCCCCGTTTTGATGATCTTTCCGTTCTCAGTCACGGCGAAAGTCAAGCCCGGCACGTGACCTTCCTTCATGACCTTCTTCATCGCCGTATCCAGACCCGTTGCCACGGCAAGACCCGGAAACACCAACGATAGGAGAACGAAGAGAGTGCGACTTCGCGACATCCTGCGATGTTACTCGGTATGTTGCCTTGCTGAAGACGGCACGCGCACTTGCACTACACGCCTCAGATAGACTCACGCGGTTATGGCGAAGCGGGTCGCACTGGTTTGGCACGGAAACAGGGAGGCGCGCGACAGCGCAGACCTTGGCGACCACAGGCTCGGCCCGACTGCACAAGCCCTCAAAGACGCAGATCTTGCACCGGAGCCATGCGTCTACAACGACGACTTCGCGGACGAAGCGCTCGGACAACTCAAACAGTGCGACGCCGCGCTCGTGTGGGTCAACCCGATTGAGGACGGCCGCGACCGCACGCGGTTGGATTCAGTTCTGAGCGAGGCCGCGATCCACGGCACGCTCGTCAGCGCGCACCCAGACGCGATCCGCAAAATGGGGACGAAGGACGTGCTCTTCCAAACGCGAAGTATGGGTTGGGGCTCCGACGTGCGGCTCTACCCGACGTTCGAAAGTTTCTGCCGAGAGTTTCCCAAGGCGCTTGCAGAGGGACGAGCGCGCGTCGTCAAACAGTGGCGAGGACAGAGCGGGAACGGAGTCTGGAAGGTCACGCCGATAGCCGATGGAAGCGTCCTCGCACGGCACGCCAAGCGCGGCGAAGTCGAAGAAGAAGTTCCACTCGAGGCGTTCCTCAATTCGTGCCGGCCGTACTTCGCTGGAGAAGGTCACGTGATCGACCAGGAGTACAACTTGCGGATCGACGAAGGCACGGTCAGGTGCTACTTTGTGCAGGACCGCGTGCAGGGCTTCGGGCACCAAGAAGTGAACGCGCTGGTCGACAGCGAGCCCGCGCCCGGTCAGCGGATCTACTTTCCGCCCGACGACCCTCGGTGGCAGCCGTTGCGTGCGCGGTTAGAGGAGGAGTGGCTCGGCGAGATGCGCACTTTGCTCGGCGTCAGTCCTGACGAACTGCCGATGTTGTGGGACGCGGACTTCATGTTCGGTCCCCCACCGCGCGAATGGACACTGTGCGAGATCAACGTGAGTTCGGTATATCCGTATCCCGAGTCGGCGATGGCCCCACTCGCCCACGCCCTCGCGGCTCGTCTGGGTTAGGTGTTGCGCCTCGGCACCGAGATCCAAGACGCTGGATCGAGGGTCGGACGTCGACTACAATACGTGCATGAGAAAGGTTGGTGCGTTTCTGGCCATCAGCGGCCTAGTGCTCTCCGCGTACTACCTGTGGTTTTACAGCACGCGCGGTATTCAGTTGTCGACTGATATCTATCTGGTCGACCAAGGCAAGGTCGAGACGCGCCACAACGGTTTCATCTTCGGGCTAGGCGTCGGTGTGGTAGGGGCGCTTCTGTTCGGGTTCTCGAAGCGCACGGAGTAGGAACCAACCGCGCGGATATGTCCGTGACTACGTGAACCTCGTCGAATCGACCGCGTGCTCGGCTGTGGCGATGGCAGCCTTCGACCTCTTGTGACCCGGAGGGAGAAAGTCCGAAAGAGTGAAAACCAACAGAACGAGGCGCGACCCCTGGAGTTCATAGGTATTGGCGCTCGCGCGAAAAACCACGTCTCGCTGTTTGGGATAGAACTGCACGCTCGCATCGTCCTTCGCTGGAATCATCTTCCAGTCGACTGGCACTTCGAACTCTGCTATCCCACTTTGCTCTGTTACCGTCTTAGTCTTCATTGCCGCGCTCGATTTATCCGAGCCATGTCTATCTCCTAGATGCTCGTTACTCCGCCGAGTGAATGAGGGCCAGGAAGTAAGAGGCGTTGCGCGTGACTTTCTGATAGTCCGACGTCTTGGGACTACCGGTCCTGTTGTAGAGGTCCAAAAACCGCTCCGCCGCAAGCCGCCCATCGCTCCTGCCGAGCCCGCTCGACTGGGGAATGAAGAACGGGCAGTCCATATACACGCCGACCTTGAACTTCTTGCCCCGGATCGTCGTGAGCACGCTCCCCTCCTTGTTCTTCGCCAACCTTAGAAGTTCGTCGTAGGTCACGCCCGCAATCTACCTCCCAAACGGCGCCATGCATCGTTCCCCCGCCGGAGAAGGGTGAGGGGGACAAGCCGCCCTATCTTCCTGGGGGTGGGCCGATGACTTCCACTTCGTGCCTCGCCGCAATCTTCATGATCGCGTCGACGTCCGGCGGGCCTCCCTTGGCGAAAATGTCGGCGGCGTCCTGGAAGAAGTCCTCGAACCCGCTCGGCGTCGCGATCACCCAGTGCCGACTCGTCGTGGTGCCGGCGTTGCGGAACTGGTGAGGGATGTCGCGAGGCAGGAAAACGACGCTCCCCACGGGCGCCTTCTTCCATTCGCCATTGACGTTGACTTCGATGTCGCCGGACTCGATGATGTAAATCTCTTCTTCGCGGTGATGGACGTGCAATGGCGGCCCTCCCCCCGGCAGAACCTTTACCAGGCCGACCGTGACAGTGTTCTTAGAGTGCTCGCCCCACAGTTTGAACTGGATCGTGTCGCCGAAGGCGGTCAGTTCTTTGCCCTCGTCAGGCTGGACGATTGATATTTCCATGGCCCAGTATAGGCGGATCGCCGTCGTTCCACAATCTCAGGAACCATGGGAGACAAGCAAGGTGCGAAGTCCGATTGGCTCGGGTTTTGGGTGGGGGGGTTTTCCTTGTGCTCGGCACGTCGGAAGGTGCCGGCTACCTACTTTCCTTTTTGCCTTGGCACGTGATCATTTTGGCCGCACCACTAACCGCGATGGCTCTTGCGTTTCTGCTCGCATGGCTCAATTGCGCGACTCGACCAATTGTCAATATTGGGTGGTTTCCGCCCGCCTTTGCGGCCGCGACAATCATGAATGACTATCTTCGGCCCCTCATCACAGGCTCTAATCGAGACAATGCATGGCACATCATGGCTCTCGTCTTGATGTCATCTTCGGCCGCAGGGACTGTTGTGTACTGCTTCTGCGTCAAAGACTGGCAGTACATGAAGGCTTTCTTTTCCCAGCCGTCTATCGAGAATTCGGAGCCTGAACTATCCGCCCAAGAGGAATAAAGGCTGCAGAGAAACGCCCCGGCCTATTTCTTCACTCGCACAAACTCGACAGACCGTGCCAACACCCACCCCTGCAGCCCAAAAGGCGATTCAAGGCCGTAGGCGCGAGCCTGGCTCTCCCTCAGGAATTGCAGGACGCTCTCCGGCCCTTGGCTCCAATCTCCAGGCCATCCACGCTTTTGAGCCCCTGCAAATCGCGCCGCCTCTCGTTCGACGAAGTTTGCCAAGTCATCCTCGCGCACTTCGCCGATGATGTTCTCGAAGTCGTCCTGTTCAAGGTGATAGGCGATGACGTATTCGAAGACGACGTCGACCAACACCTCGCGCAACATTATCGTTTCCGCCGTATGCAGAACGACCCGCCTCTGGCGGGCGTCGACTTCGTATCCTATGATCTGTGCGTCATGCAGTGGGTCTACCGGCATCTTTCTTGCTCTCGTCGCGCCAGTCTACGCCAGATGTTCGAGCGGCGCGTTCCGCCGTCGTGCCACAATCTCAAGAACCATGGGAGACAAGCAAGGCGCGAAGTTTGGTTGGCGAGAGTTCGGCAGAACTGCCTTGATCATCCTGCCCGTCACTCTCGCGGTCGGCTACATAGTCCTCAGGCTGGGCGCTGGCAGTATGTGGGCACAAGACCCGTTGCCTGGCATTTGCGGAATTGTCGCCGCGTCCTTCGTCAGAGCCATTGTCGATCTTCGCCAGGAAAGGCGCACAATGGCAAGCCAGTCCAGCCAACAAGAGTAGATGGTGCGCCGCGGAGTCGTATGCAGAAGGGGCTAGTCGGGATTGATTCCGCCTCCTCTGCAATGCTTCTCAGACCAGGTCACCCGCGCTTGCCTGTTCAGTCGCTGACACCGGCCTGCAGCACAAGTTTGACGGCGTCTTCCAACGACAATTTTCTCCCTTCGTCAAAGAGCGAATCGAAATCTGAATTGCCTATCGTGTTGCGCACAAACGCAACGTGCTTTGCGAAGAGGCGTGCGCCGAGCACTTCGCGGACGGAACCGGCGCGCTCCCGGGACGCGGTGGATGCACCTGCGATCTTCGCTCCATCTCGCGGCCGCCCTTCGTGAGCCAGGACTTCGACGAAAGATTCGAGCGCAAACGTCGCGCTCTCGGCTTCCCCGGTCTCCATGCAGACCGCGAGGCTGGAGGAGAGGCGATCTCGGGCCTTTTCATACTCCCCCAGTTCGCAAAGGACGTTCCCTAGCCCGGTACCCGATACGGCTACGACGAGCGTGTTACCGGTCGTCTGCGAAAGATCGATCGCCCGGCTGTAGGCTTCCCGCGCGCCTTCTAGGTCGCCATGTCCGAAGAGCGCTTCGCCAAGGTTCGACAGCACCCTCGCCTCACCGTTCGCGTCCGACTGCCTTCTGAACTGCTCCAAGACCTCTCTGAGCATTTCCGCCGCCTTGCCGAAGTTCCCTCTCGTAATCTCTGTGGCCGCGAGGTTTGCAATGACGATCCTGACTGCTTTTTCGTCGCCTCGCTTCCTTGCGAGCACCAGCGAAGACTCAAAGCAACTCGCGGCACGGTCCAAGTCTCCTTGTGACCAGGCGGTGCTCGCGAGCCCGTTGAACGCCCGCACCTGACCTCCGTCGTCGCCTATGGACTCTGAGAGGGCCCGCGACCGCTCATAGAGCATGACGGCCCCTTCGTAGTCGGTCATCCTGTACGAAGCCCAGCCGGCGGCATAGGTCGCTCTTGAGACTGCCTTGGTCGCCTCCGGCGATTCTCCGATTAGATCCAGGGCCCTGTTCCGCGCCTCGGCAAAAAGCGCACGGACGTCCCAATACAAGAGGAGCGCACCCACTGTTCGAACGCCGTCCTCTCTGGAAAGCCCGTCGACCAGGGCCCAATCGAGCGCTGTGCGCACGTTTTCGAGGTCGGTATCGAAGCGATCGAGAAACTCTTGTTGCCGATCACCGCCCATGAAGTGCGACTCCGCTTCGTCCGCCAAATCCGCGAAATACCGAGCGTGCCGCCTGCGCCAAAGTTCGAGATCGCTTTCGCGCTCTAGTTTTTCTGCGGCATATTCGCGTACTGTTTCGAGCATCCGATATCGAGCGCGACCGCTGGACTCCTCGCTCACCACGAGCGACTTGCTGACCAGCGAGGAGAGCACGTCGAGCACGTCGGACTCGTCTACGAGTTCGTCGCTACAGACCTTTTCGGCCGAATCGGCGTACCAGCCGCCGCGAAAGACGCTCAACCTCTGCAGGACGGCCTTCTCCTTTTCGTCCAACAGATCGTACGACCAGTCGATCAGCCCTTGCAGCGTCTGCTGTCTTTTCAGCGCCGTCTTCGCCCCGCTCGTCAGCAGGCGGAACCGGTGGTCGAGCCTTTCGTTCACGTCCTGTGGCGTCATCGAGCGGACCCGCGCGGCCGCTAGTTCGATGGCGAGCGGGATCCCCTCGAGGCGCGCACAGACCGACGCGACCGCGACCGCGTTGCCCTCGCCGATCTCGAACCCAGGCTTTGCGAACTGCGCCCTCTCGGCAAAGAGCCTGACCGATTCGTACTGGCCGATGTCGCCCGCGGTCTTCTTGGGGTCGGGGACCGAGAGAGATTGCACGTGGAATATGAGTTCGCCCGCAACGCCAAGGGACTCTCGGCTCGTCGCAATGATCTTGAGTCCCCTGCAGTTGTGGATCAAGGTCTCGGCAAAGGCAGTGCAAGCGTCGAGCAGGTGCTCGCAGTTGTCGAGCACGACCAGCGCCTTCTTTTCCCTCAGCCTGTCGATCAGCGTTTCCGCCATCGTCTTGCCCTGGTCCTGTCTGTAACCTATCGCTTCGGCAAGGGCGCCCGGGACGAAGTCCGGGTCGGAGACCGGGGCGAGGTCGACGAACCAGACCCCGTCCTTGAAACTGTCGAGTTGGTCGGCGGCGAACTGGGTCGCGAGGCGCGTCTTCCCCGTGCCACCGACGCCCGTGAGCGTGAGGAGGGCGGTCTTTGCGAACAGCGCTTCCAGGTCATCCATCTCCTTTTCGCGACCGATGAAACTCGTGCGCTGACGGGGGAGGTTGTTCGGCCGGTTGTCGAGCGTCTTCAGCGCGGGAAACTCGCTCTCCAAGCCAGGGTGGTCGAGTTGGAAGACCTCCTCCAGCCGCGAGAGGTCCTTGAGCCGGTGGGTGCCCATCTCGCGAAACGCGGAATCCTTTGGCAGCGCGTCTTGGGCAAGTTCCTTCGTCGACTTGCTGACGAGGGTCTGGCCTCCGTGACCGGCAGAGAGGAGCCTGCCAACGCGGCTCAGTTCGACGCCGAAGTAGTCGCCGTTCCTGTGTTCGGCTGGGCCAGTGTGCAGTGCCGCACGG
>DATLWQ010000387.1:0-10807 GCA_035576225.1 Fimbriimonadaceae bacterium
GGGCTCGCCGTTCTGTTCACGTCTCTGTTCGTCATATCAGGGCAGTACAGGGAGGGGTACTTCCTGAGCCCGTTCGGGTGGAGCGTGGTCACAGTGTTCGGGATCCTTGTCGCGTGCGCGTTTGCGACCGAGGACATGGGCTGGAACCTTCTTTGGGCATGGGCCATGGTGAGCGTGACGGCGCCATACTTCCCTGCCCTCTTCCAAAGAAAACTCTCGATGATGCTCGCTGTACCGTGGGCGATCATCGGTGCGATCGGTCTGGCGCGGGAACTCGAGCGGCGAGACAGGCAGCCTCGAAACTTGGTGGCAGCGCTGACGCTGTGCGTCGTGTGCCTTACGTCGGTGTTCTGGCTGAAGCGCGACCTGTCGTTGGTGCGCGCCGGCGTCTCACGCACATTGGCGCACAACCTCGTGCTGACTCACGACGAGTCGCGGATCATTGCGTACCTCGACAAGAACGCGAACGGCGCAGGGGTCCTCGCGATGCCGGGCGTACCAGGCAAGGTACAGGGCGACCGCGCGTATCTCAACGATCTTGCGCCCGTTCTGTCTGGCCTTGCGGGAGTCCACACGTTTGCGGGCCACTGGAGCGAGACACCGGAGTACAACATGCGAAGGACGGACGCGACGGCGTTCTTCGTCTATCCGATCCCGACAGAGCGGCGACTGCAACTGCTCAAGCAGTGGCGGGTCTCCTATGTCGTCGTGCCGAAGAAAGAGACATATTCAGAACTGCCGCTCGTGGACATCAAGGGGATAGGGCAGACGGTGTACGACGGGATACAACTCTCGCTCGTCAAGGTCGAACAGGACTGACGGGCCAGCGGCTTTAGACTCAATCCACCGTCCATGGGACTATCGCAACCTCGCTTCCAGCGACGGAGATTGGGAACCGGTAATATCTCCATGCTATGTCCAAACTCGTATGGCTCAACGGTGAGATTTCTGCGCTCGAGGACGCGAAAGTCAGTGTAGCGGACCACGCCCACCTCTATGGCGACGGTCTCTTTGAAGGGATCAGGATCTACAACAACAAGGTGTTCAAACTCGACGAGCACCTGGAGCGGCTGTACACGGGGACGAAGTACCTCTCGATCCCGATGCACATCCAAATCGCGGAGTTGAAGCAGATCATCTTGGACGTGTGCAGGCAGGCGGGAAACGAAAACGGCTACATCCGACTCAACGTCACTCGCGGCAGTAGCCTCGGGCTCGACCCGAAGGCGCTCAAGGACAAGCAGCCCAACGTCATGGTCATGTGTTCGACGCTTTCGCTGTATTCGCCGGAGGCTTACGAGCGCGGACTGGACGTCATCACGACCTCCTTCCGGGTGATCCCGGCCGACAGCCTCGATCCGATGGTGAAGTGCATCGGTCGTTACGCCTCGAACATCGCGGCGAAGGGCGAGGCGAACCGGGCGGGCGCCGGCGAGGGCCTGATGCTGAACCAGCAGGGCTACGTCGCGGAGTGCACCGGCGACAACCTGTTCATCGTGAAGGACGGCGTGCTACGGACGCCGCACCCCTCCTGCGGGATTCTGAAGGGCATTACCAGGGGCACGGTCATCTCGCTGGCCAAGAAGGCGGGCATCCAGGTTGTCGAGGACACTATGACGAGGATCGACATCTTCGACGCGGACGAGGCGTTCCTGACCGGAACGGCCGCCGAAGTCATCCCAATGGTCTCCCTGGACTACCAGCCGATCGGAACGGGCAAGCCGGGCGACACGACGAAGTGCCTGATCGCGAAGTTCCGCGAGGAGACGAAGAACGGAACCCCGTTCTGACCCCACTGTACTTCGGATCGTCGAGGGCGGCGAGCGAACAGCGATCCGCGCCGACGCCCTCGCAAAACTAACGGGAGCCCCGTATCTTCCTGGGCTTCTTTCCGCTCTAAGAGGCCCGAGACGTAGCACGGACGTGTGTCCGCTGTGCGGCTGGACAAGGGCCCAGTTTGAAAAGACAAGGCTCTTGGGGTGCGGACTTTGCCATACTGTGTTTGCGGGCCTGACGGAACCTTTGGACGACGAGGACGCGTCCTAGAAGCACCGGCGGCTCTTATTTGGTATCTTATCCTGCGATGCGTGCTCTGCTTCGAACGATCCTGACCGCCTTTTTCACGGCGCTGCTCCTGCTCCTTGCAGGCTGCGGCGGGTCTGGCGGCACGAGCAGCGGCGCGGACCCCACCGTCTACTTCGTCAACGCGAGCGCGGACTCGGGCTCGTTGAATTACCTGTTAAACGGTTCGGCGAAGTTTAGTGCCGCGGCATACCTGGCGCACAGCGCGGACTTCACGACGATCCCGTTCATCGCCGACGCCGACGGGGGCTACGACATCGTCACGCAGGACGCAGCGGACAGTTCAGAACTGGACGCCGAGAACTCGGTGTTTACGCTGGGCTCCGACACGATCATTGTCACCGTGGGAACGAAGAACTTCGTAACCGGGGAGGAGATCAAGCGGTTGAGGTCGGTCCCATTGAAGGTCGACAGGACCGCCCCCAACGGGAACAAGGCCAGGCTGTACATCGTGCACGGCTATGTGCGCGAGGTCGGGCAGAGCACGCCTCAGATCGTGTTCCAGAACGCCGGCGACAACCCCCAGTTCTTTACCAGCGGTATCTCGTTCGGCGGAACCACGAGCCTGACCGTGGACTCGGGGACGGCCGACTGGGAGGCCAAGAGGCAGGACGCTACGGCCGACGTGATCATCGCCTCGGCCACAGTGACGCTTGACCCGTCAAGCGTCTACCTAGTCCTGGTCAGCGGGATCGAGAACGACCCGGACACGGCCAAACTGCCCGCCCTCACGTTCATCAAACTGCCCACTCTGCCCTGATTTTGAACCTGGCGGTCTGTGGAAGCCCTAGTGGAGAACCCGTCTCCGAACCTTTCCGAGCGTAGGTTATACTTCCGCGCGTCCAAAATGGACCGCACACCGTCTCTTATGTCGAGCAGTTCACAAGATGAATCGCTAGCCGAAAAGCGCTGGCTGAATGCGCTCGCGAAAGGCGACCCTAACGCCCTAGGCGGCCTGTACGAGATCTACGGAGACAAGATCTTCCGATATACGTATAGGATGCTGGGCAACAGGGCGGACGCCGAGGATGCTACTGCGGAGACCTTTCTTCGGGTTCTCCGTCGGTCGAGCGACCTTCGGGCGGACGGTGCGTTCAAGACCTGGATCTTTCGGATAGCGAGGAACCTGTGCATCGACAAGATGCGGCAGCACAAATTGCTTGAACTGCCTCAGGACACGCACTACAGCGGGGTCGAGGAACGGGCCGCCCTGAAGATCACCGTCCAGCAAGCGCTGAGCGACCTTCAGATCGAGTACCGGGAGCCTTTGATCCTGTGCGACCTGGAAAACATCTCCGCCAAGGAGGCTGCAGAGATGCTGGCCATCAGCGTTCCTGCGCTGAAGTCGCGGCTCTACCGCGGTCGACGCGCCCTTCGGGACAAGTTGGGCGGATCGCTGGAGAAGATGACATGAACGAAGAGATTTATTCGAAACTAGTCGACCTTTACGTCGACGAGGAACTGACCGAAGAGTTGGGCCAGATGCTCGAAGCGAGGGCGATGAACGACCCTGCTTTGAGCCACGACATGTATACTTTGAGGAAGACCCTCGAGGCGCTGCGATCCACCGACGACGCACGCCTGACGGAGGAGTCTTCGCAGAGAATCTTGATGAAGTTGAGGACCAGTGGCGCACAGGTCGAGCAGAACTCTCCCGACCCAGCCCACCTCCAGTACCAATTGCCGATCAGAGGCTAAATCTGAGCATTAGAGAATGAAGGTCACCGTTACCAGAAAGGACTTCGCGGACTCCCTCGCGCTTGCTTCGACCGCCAGCAGCACCAGGGCTGCCCTGCCCGTACTTGCGTCGATCCGCCTAGCCGCCGAGAACGGCTCGCTGAGCCTGCTCGGTTGCGACGGAGAGATGTGGGCCGAGAGCATCTGCGCCGCCAACGTGCAGGTGCCAGGCGCCGTCTGCGTCCAGAGGCAGTTGCTCTCCGAGATCGTGGGCGCGCTCCCCGACGGGGAGGTTCTGATCGAACTGGAGGGGACGTCGGTGTACATCCGGCAGGGCCACTCCGAGTTCAAGATGATGGCGCTGCCTGCGGACGAGTTTCCGCCGATCCCAGATGTGGGCGCCGACTCCGAACTCAAACTTCCCTTCGGCGACTTCCGCAAGGCGGTGGCTGGGGTCCAATACGCGTGCTCGGACGACTCGAGCAGGCCGGTTTTGACAGGCGTGCTGTTCAACTACGACGGTACGGTGCTGACGCTGGTCGCAACCGACACGCACAGGCTTGCGGTGCACAAGATCCACCGGTCTGGAATCGGCTCCACGATCAACGTGACCGTGCCTGCGAAGGCTTTGAAGGCGATCCGGCAACTGCGGCTTGACGCGGCGGAGCCGATCACTGTGCGGTTCGACTCGGCGCGGCTGGCGGTGGACACAGGCAGCGGCAAGGTGGTCTCCCAACTGCTGAACGGGCAGTACCCCAATTGGGAGCGCGTGGTCCCCGTCGAGCACACGCGGGCCTGGACAGTCGACCGATCGGAGTTCCAGGAGAACCTGCGGCGCGCACTGATCCTGGCCAAGGACAATGCCAACAGGGTCAAGTTCATGGGCCAGGGAGACATGGTGATCATCTCTTCCCGTAGCGAGGACAAGGGCGAGGCGAAGGAAGAGGTCGCCTGCGTCAGCAGCAACGGGGACATGAAGATCGCGTTCAACGGGCAGTACGTGATGGAGGCGCTCGCAGCGATCGACTGTGACGGGATCAAGACCGAGATGACAGAACCTTCGCGACCTGCGGTCATCCGCCCGACCGAGGGCGGCGAAGACCACTTCTGCGTGGTCATGCCGATGGCCGTCGACTAATTAGGCGCCGGCGGAGCGGCGCCACCAAGTTCTAGTTTTCTTCCGTCGTGAACGGGCTGGCCGGGAGGCCGGCCGCGTTCGTGAGGTTTTGTTTGGGGTCTGGAGCCCAGGCATAGCGCACCGAGATCGGCACGGTCACGCTCGGGCTGGAGACGACCACCTTGTTTCCGTCGATCACTGCGTTCGCCTCGACGTAGTTTCCATCGGCGCCCGCGATCTCGAACCCGACCAGCGGGCCGCCGTCCTTGGACTTGAGCCCGTTGGCGTAGTCGAACGAGAGGACGATCTTGGAGCCCTTCGTCTCCATGCCCGAATACAGCGGGCCGGAGACGACGAGGTTTTTCTCATGGTAGACGTCGCGCTGCGCCCAAAGCGCTAGGCGTCTCCCTACCTCCTGCTTGTTCTTCGGGTGTATGTCGCTGTGGTTACCGATGTCGATCGTCACAGCCATGCCGGTATTGGGCAAGTCGAGGGTGCAGAACTGCGCTTCCCGCAGGCCCGGCCAGCCGGGATTGCCGACGAAGTTGGCGAGTTGCACGAAGTAGAACGGAAAGTCACCGATGCCCCACGCCTTGCGCCAATCGCGGATCATGTTGGGGAACGTCTTGTTGTAGAGCAGAGGATTGCCCGTGTTCGACTCGCCCTGGTACCAAATGGCGCCACGAATCGCGAAGTTGGTGAACGGCGCGATCATGCCGTTGTAGAGCGCGCCTGGATACCAGGACTTGTTCTTTTGCTGTGGCGTTGCGCTGGCCATCCTCGCAGGGTCCGCCATGAGAGCCAAGTGCTCATCAAGCATCCTGCTCGTCTCCGGAACGCGCCGAAGCGCCTCTCGGGACGTCCAGGACTCGACCGGAGTGCCTCCCCAGGAAGTCGAGATGAGGCCGATCGTCACGCCGGTCCTACTGGCTAGTTCTCGCCCGAAGAAGTAGCCCACCGCTGAGAAACCTGTGACCGTCTGGGGCGAGCAGACCGACCAGCCGCTCCCGATCGTTGCGAGCGGAGACTCGCTGGACGTCAGGGGAACGAGGTAGAGGCGGATGTTCGGGTGGTCGGCGTCCTTGACCTCGTCTTGGCCGTTGATGGACCGCGGAACCTGGAACTCCATGTTCGACTGGCCGGAGCAGACCCAGACGTCGCCGTACATGACGTTCTTGAACTCGATGTGGTTGGCGCCCTGGATCGTCATGCGATAAGGCCCGCCTGCCTTGTGCGGCGAGAGGGTGACGCTCCAGTCTCCGTTCTTGTCCGCGTTCGTGAGCCACTTCTGGTCGTCGATCAGCACCTGGATCTCCTCGCTGGGCGCGGCCCAGCCCCAGACCTTGACCTTCAGGTCTCGCTGGAGGACCATGTTGTCGCTGAAGACTGCCGGCATAGCGACGCTGGCGAAAGAGAGGGTGGAGAGGATCGAAAGGGCGATGACGGAAAAAGCGCGCTTCATCGGGTTCACACGGTCACAGACGACCGACCTCACACGTGGTTTTACCGAAAAGCGGGCTAGTGGCGCGCTCGAGAGGATTCGAACCTCCGACCCCCAGCTCCGCAAGCTGGTGCTCTATCCGCTGAGCTACGAGCGCGCTCGGGCCAGAATGGTACCTCTGACGTGCTCTGCTGGATGAGTCGGTGTTGTTTGGTCCGACGCTCATCGGTAGTGAGTGTTGGTCGCCCGGGGGGTCGGCCCTTCATCGCTTGTGTCGTCCAGGGCCCCCTCCGTGCGGGCTGGAAAGCCTGCGAACCGGGATGCGGGCTTGGGGGCCCGCGCTCCATTAGGTTCGTTTCAACCTACAGAGCCCAGTAAAAATGCCGATAACACCAATGGGCCCGTACCATGCTTGCCCTGCAGAAGATTCTCCGGCACACAGACCTGGTGCTCGGCGCCGCGATGCTGATCGTGGTGTCGATGCTGATTCTGCCGCTTCCCCACTGGGGGCTCGACCTCGGCTTCGTGGTCGCGATCGCCACATCGGTGATCATCGTACTGACGGCCGTCAACGTCAAGGATCCCTTAGAGTTCAGCGTCTTCCCTTCTCTACTACTCATTACAACGCTCTTCCGTCTGGCGCTCAGCATCGCCGCGACGAAACTGATCCTAGGCACGGCAGACGGTGGACGCGTCATCGAGACGTTCGGCAACTTCATCCTCGGCGGCGACTTCGTCGTGGGGTTCGTGGCGTTCCTGATCCTGATGATCGTGCAGTTCATCGTGATCACGAACGGCGCGACGCGCGTCTCGGAAGTGGTTGCGCGGTTCACGTTGGACGCCATGCCCGGCAAGCAAATGGCGATCGACGCGGACCTTGCGAGTGGGCTGATCGATGAGAACGAGGCCCGCAAGCGGCGCAAGCAGGTCAAGCAAGAGGCCGACTTCTACGGCGCGATGGACGGCGCGAGCAAGTTCGTCAAGGGCGACGCGATCGCAAGCCTGCTGATCATCGTCGTCAACATCATCGGTGGGTTCGCAGTCGGCTTCATGCGCGGCGACGGGGATGCGATGACGATCCTCCAGACCTACGCGATCCTCTCGGTCGGTGAGGGACTCGTCTCGCAGATTCCGGCCTTGCTGATCAGTACGGCCAGCGGCCTGCTCGTGACGCGCGCCGGTCAGGAGCGCGGCATGGGCGGCACGATGTTCGGTCAATTGCTCGGCCAGCAGAAGGCGCTTGCTGCAGCCGGCATCGGAATCGCGGCGTTCGGCCTGGTGCCCGGCTTCCCACTGACGATCTTTGGAGGGATCGGTGGCGGCATCTACTTCCTCAGCCGGATGATCGGCAAGAACCCGAAGATCGGTGACTCGCTCAAGACGGAGGCCGAACTGGCGGAAGAGGCTGCGGCCAACCAACCGAAGGAACTGCCTATGCCGACGGGCCCGGAGGCGGTCATGCCGCTCATCCAAGTCGACACGCTCGAGATCGAGATAGGATACGCGCTGACGAAACTTGCGGACGTGCGGGTAGGAGGAGACCTCCCTGACCGCGTCAGTGCGACTCGGCGACAGATCGCGGTCGAACTCGGCTTTGTGATGCCCAGCGTACGGATCCGCGACAACAGCGAACTTCAGCCCAACCAATATGTGATTAAAGTGCGGGGTGAGGACGTCGGGCACGCTGAGGCGAACGCCGACAAACTTCTTGCGATCGACAGCGGCGCTGTGCTTGGGCCGGTCTCTGGACTTCAGACAGTGGAGCCAGTGTTCGGACTTCCTGCCGTGTGGATCGACCCTGTCTTGCGCGAACAGGCGGAGAGGAACGGCTACACCGTCGTTGAGCCGAGCGCGATGATCGCGACGCACCTCGCCGAGACGGTCAAGAACTTCGCCGCAGAACTGCTAAGCAGACAGGACGTAAGCACGCTCTTGGAGAACGCCAAGGGCGCGAACGAGACCGTCGTGACCGAACTGGTGCCGAACGTCGTACAGATCGGCGACGTACAAAAGGTTCTGCAACACTTGCTACGCGAGCGCGTACCGATCCGAGACCTCGTGACGATCCTCGAAACGATGGCCGACTTCGCAGGTCGCGTGAAGGACAACGAGCAGTTGGGAGAACTCGTCCGAGCTGCGATCAACCGCACGATCACGCGGCAGTACGCGGACGAAGAGGGACGCATCTTCTGCCTGACGCTCGAAGCGCCGCTAGAGCGACAGTTACAGGAGGCGGTTCAGCACACGGCCGGCGGCTCGCTGCTCGCACTCGAACCGGAACTCCAACAGAGGTTGCTCTCCAACGTCGAGTCGCAGTATGAGCGCGCAATGGCCGAAGGCAGGCAACCTGTGCTTCTGTGCGGCAATGCGCTCAGGCTTCCGCTCCGGAAACTTCTGGAGCGTACGATCCCGAACCTGCACGTGCTCGCCTACAACGAGGTAGCCGCTACCGCCGACGTGGAGTTCGTAGGACAACTCGCCGCGGCTTAGAACCGCCCAGCCCTCTGAGCCATAATCGGATGCGTGAGTAGTGGCACGCCCGCGGTCGAATCGGCCATCTGCGAGGTCGGGAGCCTGCTTTGGCAGAGCGGCCTCGTCACTGGCACTGAGGGCAATATCTCCGTCAGAACTGCGGACAACCGCGTGGTGTGCACGCCGAGCGGGGCGTTCAAAGGTTCGCTGAAGCCCGAGAGCCTGGTGACCATCGACCTGGACGGGAACGTGATCGGGCAGGGAAAACCGAGCAGCGAGATCAAGATCCACCTGGAGGCCTATAGGCGCCGCGAGGACTGCAAGGCCGTTGTGCACGCGCACCCACCGACGGCGATAGGGTTTTCTGTGGCGGGGGAGGACGTTCCAGACAACGTGCTGCCCGAATCGGCCGTCGTGCTCGGAAGCGTGGCGACGGTGCCGTTCGGGATGCCTGGCACACAGGAACTGGCGGACCTACTGGCTCCGATCCTGCCCGACCACAAGACTTTCATCCTGAGCCACCACGGCGCGATGACGCTCGGCACAGACGTCTTCGATGCGTGCTATCGGATGCAGTGCCTGGAGAAGGTTTGTGGCGTCCTGCTGACGGCGAAACTGCTCGGCACGACTCGACCAATGCCGACAGACGCCTTTTCCAAGTTTCTCGAGACCTCTCTCCACGGGAGGCTGAACTAATGGCGAAGAAGTACCAAGCACCGCGAGGAACCCACGACGTCACGCCCTCCGACGCGCCCGCGTGGCAGTACTTGGAGGCGACGTTCGCCCGACTCGCCGCGCAGTACGGCTACAGCGAGGTGCGCACACCGGCTTTCGAGGACACCGACCTTTTTGTACGTTCCAGCGGTGAAACGAGCGAGGTGGTCTCAAAACAGATGTACTCGTTCGAAGACAAGGGGGGCCGCGATATCACGCTGAAGCCGGAGGGGACGGCCCCGGCGATGCGCGCCTACCTGGAACACTCGCTAGGGCTGCAGGGGCAGACGACTCGGCTCTGGTATGCGACACAGATCTTTCGGTACGAGCGACCGCAGAAGGGGAGATACAGACAGGCGCACCAGGTGGGGCTCGAACTGATCGGATCCTCGTCGCCAGCAGCAGACGCAGAGGTCATCGAGGTCACTGTCGAGTTCTATCGCCGACTGGGCATCAAGGACCTACGCGTATTGCTGAACTGCATTGGTCGTGGCGAAGCGCGGACGAAGTACGGCGAAGCGCTGCTCGCACACGTATCCGGCTGGTTGAAGGACCAAAGCGCCGAAGATGCGGCGCGCGCGAGGAAGAACCCTCTGCGACTTCTGGACGCCAAGGACGACGAACTGCGGGCGGCCCTTTCCGGAGCTCCGTCGATCCTGGACTTCGTGAGCGACGAGAGCAAGGAGCACTTTGAGGCGGTGCAGGCGCTCCTTGGCGAGGCGGGAGTCGGGTTCCAGGTCGCGTCAGAGGTCGTGCGGGGGCTGGACTATTACACGGACACGGTCTTCGAGGTCCAGAGCACGGCGCTGGGCGCGCAGAACGCGCTGTGCGGCGGCGGGCGGTACGACTGGCTGATCAAGGAACTGGGAGGGCCCGATACTCCGAGCGTCGGCGTTGCGATGGGGGTCGAGCGCGCCGTCATGGTGATGCAGGAGCAGGAGGTCGACGTTCCATCGGTCCGTCTGGACGTGTTTGTGGTGTTCGACTCGTTCGAGAACATGGCCCGAGCCAGACGGCTGTGCCGGGCCCTGCGCGGTTGTGGACTCGGAGCACAATGCGCGCTGGAAGAGGAGAAGATGGGCAGGCAGTTCAAGGCGGCTGACCGGTCTGGCGCGCGTCTGGCACTCGTCATAGGTTCATCCGAGATTGAGTCCGGGCAACTGACTATGAAGGCTCTCGACACTGGCGAGGAATCCAGCGTTCCGTTCGCAGAAGTCGCGAAGAGGCTCGGTGCCGCTGATTGCAAGGACGCGATCGTGGAGGCGCTCAAGTGAGGCGGCTCCCGTTCTTGCTCCTGCTTCGTT
>DATLWQ010000388.1:0-3944 GCA_035576225.1 Fimbriimonadaceae bacterium
CCGAGCAAGCCGGGCCTGTCCAACTCCGAGATGCGCGCCGAACTCACCGCGATCCTTGACCGTTGTGCAGCGGATAATCTCAATGCCGTCATCTTCCAGATCAGGCCCCAGGGCGACGCGCTCTACGACTCGAAGTACGAGCCGTGGTCCTATTATCTGACGGGCAAACAGGGACTGGCGCCAGAAGGAGGCTTCGACCCCCTCGAGTTCGTCGTCGAGGAGGCGCACGATCGCGGACTTGAGGTCCACTGTTGGTTCAACCCGTTCCGCGCGAACCACCCTTCTCAGCGCGGCGAACTTTCATCGCGCAGCGTGGCACGTCGCACGCCGTCGATCGTGAAACAGTACGGTTCCTACATGTGGATGGACCCCGGTGAACAAAGGGTTCAAGACTGGTCGTTCAACGTCTTCATGGACGTCGTCGAGCGCTACGACATAGACGGCGTCCATATCGACGACTACTTCTATCCGTATCCGTCTTACGCAAAAGGCGCGGACTTTCCCGACGGACCGAGTTGGCAGGCCTACGTCGATTCGGGCGGCACCATGACGCGCGACGACTGGCGACGCGACAACGTCAACAAGTTCGTCGAGCGCGTTTACAAAGGGATCAAGGAACGTAAGCCGTGGGTCAAGTTCGGCATCTCGCCGTTTGGCATCTATCGCCCCGGTGAGCCGGAGGGAATCAAGTCGACCTTCGACCAGTACGCGATGCTCTACGCCGATTGCAAACTATGGCTACAGAACGGTTGGCTCGACTACTTCACGCCGCAACTCTACTGGAAGATGGACGGCGACCAGAGTTACCGCATCCTGCTCGACTACTGGAACGCGCAGAACACGATGAATCGCCACATGTGGCCGGGCAACTTCTCGGGCAAGATGAGCCCCGACCTCGGCGACTGGCCCGCGCAGGAGATCCTCGACCAGATCACGTTCACGCGCGACCGGGGCGACGAGGGCAACGTGTTCTACAGCATGAACACGTTCATGCGAGACTACAAGAGCATCAACGAACTGCTCACAACTGGCCTGTACAAACGAAAGGCGATCGTGCCCGCGAGCCCCTGGCTCGACGACACTCCTCCCGATCCGCCGACGTGTACGCTCGATCGCAAGAACGGCCTCCTCACCCTCGCCGGGGCGGGCAAGGACGACCGCTTCTACGCGATCTATGCTGACAAGGGCGACGGCCTGCAACTCGTCCGTGAGACGTCCGTCGAGCGCACACAGATCGCCGGCCTCGGTTTAAGCAATGCGACAACGGTAGCCGTCAGCATCGTCGACAAATCAGGAAACGAAAGCACCCTCCAACAACTCCCTTAGCATCTGCCACTTGCGTGGAGGGCGCTGATCGGCCGGCGCCTCGGGGAGGGTGCACTCCGTCGGGCGCCTCGGGGGAGGGTGCCGCTCCTGCGGCACCGCAGGTTTGTATGGAGAGCGCTGATCCGCCCGCGCCTCGGGGGAGGGTGCCGCTCCTGCGGCACCGCAGGCATGTATGGAGAGCGCTGATCCGCCCGCTCCTCGGGGGAGGGTGCCGCTCCTGCGGCACCACAGGCGATGGAGTGTGATGAAATGGAGGGTCGCCTTCCTACCTGCACGCGACTAGGTTGGATCGCAACCAAGTGCAGCCGCTGGCTCCAGCGGAGCGCCGGCCATCAGGCCGGCAATCATCCCTCCCAGCATCTCGTTTCGCGTCTCCCCTCAGCGGTGCAAAGGAACCGTCACCACGAACGTCGACCCCTTGTTCAACTCCGACTCAACTTTGATCGTCCCCTCGTGCGCCTCGACGATGTGGCGAACGATGCTCAGCCCCAGCCCCGTGCCGCCGCTGGCACGCGAGCGCCCCTTGTCCACGCGGTAGAACCGCTCGAAGATCCGCTTCTGTTGGTCTTCGGCGATCCCGACGCCCGTGTCCGCGATCCGTAGCACTGCATTGTCGCCCTGGATCTCCAGTTTCACGTCGATAGAACCCGTGCTCGTATAGTTGATCGCGTTGTCAAGCAGGTTCAGCACCACCTGCGTCATCTCCGAGCCCGATCCAAGCACCGGTGCAGAAGCAGCGCAAGACGCCTTCAGCGTGAGCCCCTTGTTCTTCGCCTTCTCGGAGAGTTGCTCGACCACGCGCTCCACGACCTCGCTCATGTTGAACGGCTTGTCCAAGGGCCGCGCGTTCTCGACTTCGCTCAGCGTCAACAGGTCGTTCGTGAGTGCCGTCAGCCTGTCGACTTCGCGGATGATCTTCTCCAAGTAGCCATGTCGCAGCGCCTCTTCTTCGGGGCCCCCCTCTTGGAGCGTCTCCGCCATCGCACGGATCGTAGTCATCGGTGTCCGCAGTTCGTGCGAGACGTTGGCGACGAAGTCTTTCCTCACACGCTCCAGCAACCGCAGTTCAGTCACGTCCGTCATGGTCACGAACACCTGCCCAGGCACCGCAGGGTTGTTCCAAGAGTACACGCGGACGGTCGATTGTGCCGGGTGGTGCAGAGTGATCTCGTGCCGGAGCCGCGTCGTGCTCTCGCGTGTGAGTGCGACCAACTCCTCCAGTTCAGTGCTCTGCGTGACCGCGAGCAGCGACAGCCCGGCGGCGTTCGGGGAGTCGAACGCCTTCTGCGCAGCCTTGTTCGCCTGCACGATGTAACCCTTCTCGTCGATCACGAAAAGGAACACGCGTAGCCCCTCGACGAGTGCGTCGAACGAGTGCCGGGACTGCTCAGCAGCGCTGAGTGCCCTGACAGCGCGCCTTTGCGTCCGCTTGTGCTGTACGAACCGGATCTCTGCGACGCGCCGCAGCCTGTTGAGTGCGTACAGAAGCACCCCAAGGCAGGCAAGGATGGCTAAGAAGGCGACAGTCCGGAACTGTTCGACGGAGACCAGCAGCAAGGCAAGGACCGCGATCACCAGCGTGACGGCGAAAGCGACTTTCTCGAGCGAATCTGAGCGGTCTGCCTGCATTCGGGCACCGAGGGTACCTGGAGGGTACATTTGAACCCGAATGAAGCGCATCGAAGCCATCATCCGAGTCAACAAACTGGAAGAAGTCAAGCGCGCTCTCGAAGAGGCAGGTGCGCCAGGAATGAGCGTCGAACAGGTGCGCGGCTTCGGCAGACAGCAGGGCCAGCACGAGCAGTTCCGCGGCAGTAACTACGCGCTCAACTTGGTTCCCAAGACGCGCATCGAGGCCGTCGTCCCCGACGACCTCCTCGAAGACTGCATCGACGCGATCATCGAAGCCGCATCGACAGGCGAACTTGGCGATGGCAAGATCTTCGTCACCGAAGTCCTAGAAGCCGTCCGCGTCCGTACCGGCGAGCGCGGCGAGGACGCCCTGAACTGATTCCCTCCCCCTTGGGGGGCTAGGGAGGGGCACAAGATTCGCAACCGTTCCCCCTCTCCCTTACCCTAAGGAAGAGGGAGCCAGGGATTAGCCGCAACATGACGACCAGGTAGATTCATCGCAATGGCGCGTTGGCAGAATTTCCAGATCTGGCGAGGTCGCCTTCCACACTGGCGAGCAGACGACGTCACCTACTACGTCACTTTCCGCCACAAGCGCCCACTCGAAGAATCCGAGCGCAACGCCCTCTTCCGCAGACTGATCGGCGCGGACGGCAAGCGCCTTGAATACGTCTCCCTCTGCATCCTTCCCGAGGCGACCGAGATGATGTTCACCGTTTGCGACGCCCCCAAGGGAGGGAAGTACGAACTCAGCGACGTGGTCGAGAAAGCCAAGTCCAAAGCAGGTAAGGACATCATCAAGCACTCCGGTGAGCGCTGGCCCCCCTTCTATACCGAAAGCTTCGACCGCATCATCCGCGACGAATCCGAGTACGAAGACACCTTCCAAAAGATCCTCGAGTCCCCCGTCGACTCCGGCCTCTGCGAAGACCCCTCCGACTGGCCCGACCTCTACGTCCCCAACTCCCCAACCTAGCCGCCCCGGC
>DATLWQ010000389.1:0-3993 GCA_035576225.1 Fimbriimonadaceae bacterium
CGTGCGTCGAAGATGAACGACGAGAAGGGGGGAGGCTCGCTCACGTCGCTGCCGGTCATCGAAACGCAAGCGGGCGACGTGTCGGCGTACATTCCGACCAACGTCATCTCGATCACCGACGGCCAGATCTACCTTGAGCCCGACCTGTTCTTCGCCGGCATCCGCCCTGCGATCAACGTCGGTATCTCGGTCAGCCGTGTCGGTGGCAACGCCCAGGTGAAAGCGATGAAGTCCGTCGCCGGACGCCTGAAACTCGAGATGGCGCAGTACAACGAAGTCAAGGCGTTCGCGCAGTTCGCAAGCGACCTCGACCGTGCGACTCAAAACCAGTTGAAGCGCGGCCAGCGGCTGACGGAACTGCTCAAGCAGGACCTCGTCTCCCCGGTCGACGTGGTAAACCAGATCATCGCTGTTTTTGCTGGAACCGGCGGTTTCCTCGACGAGATCGAGAACGACCAGGTGCACGACTATGAGAGCGGGCTCATCGCCTACGTCCACGACAAGTATCCAGACACCGTCGAGACGCTGCGGAGTTCGCTCAAGATGGACGACGCGATCGAGACAACGCTCAAGAAGGCGTACCGCGAGTACACCGACCAGTTCAAGGCCCAGTCCGCGTAACAAGAAATGGCGACGCTCAAGCAGATCAGACAGCGCATACGCACTGCGAAGAACATCCAGCAGATCACGCGTGCGATGAAACTGGTCGCGGCTGCGCGCCTGACCAAGGCCAAGACCCGTGTCGAAGAAGCCCGCCCCTACAGCGAGAAGATGCGCGAGTTCATCGGCAGCATCGGCGCGGGCGGCGACCTGCCTGACAACCCGCTGCTCGCCCGTCGGCCCGTCAAGAAGGCGTGTTTGGTGCTGATGACCGCCGAGCGGGGACTCTGCGGTTCGTTCAACACCAACCTGCTCAAGAAGGCGGGATCGTTCTTCGATGAGCAGGAGGTCGAGACCTCGATGATAGGCGTCGGCAAGAAGGGTGCCGCGTTCTTCCGCAAGCGCGACATCGACGTCGTCAAGGAGATCAACCTCCCCACGGCGGGGCCAGAACTCAGCCACGCCGTCGAACTGACCAAGACCGTGCGCGAAATGTTCGTGGAAGGCGAGGCCGACGCGATCTACGTGCTCTACAGCAAGTTTTATTCGCCGATCCGCCAGGAGCCGACGGTCGTGCAGGTGCTACCGATCGAGCCGCCGACGGGAGAAGGCGACGCGAAGGCGTACGAGTTCGAGCCGGAGCCCGAAGCGCTGCTCGACCTGCTACTGCCCAAGTACCTTTTGACCGTGATCCTCCAGGCGATGCTGGAATCCTCGGCAAGTGAGCACGGCGCACGCATGACTGCAATGACCAGCGCGACCGACAACGCCGGCAAGATGATCGACAACCTGACGCTGACCGCCAACCGCGCTCGCCAGGCCGGGATCACCAAGGAGATCCTCGAGATCGTCGGCGGCGCCGAGGCGCTGAAGGCGTAGCACTACGCTTGTGGTGCAGGCGTCCCGCCTGCGCCCCTCAAGATCCTGGCTTGGGCCTCACAGCGTCCCTCAGTCGAAACGTCAGAAAGTACGTTGCTGCACACTTCTCCAAGTGAGGGAGTTCGCCCCTCGATCGAATCCTTGCAAACGGAGTCTTGCGCGGGTCGATCCAACCGGTCAGGGGGTCTACTGTCCTGCTCGGATGGGCCGATCCATACAGCCAGTCCGAGGCCGTCGCGCACTGCCCCGATTTGACAGGGTTCTGCTCCGTGTACTCGCAAAACCAGGCGAACTGTTCAGCAGTCCGAATGACGTGGTCAAACGACTCGCGCTCCCACACGGTTCCTGTGGTGGACAGCATGGCATTGATCTTGTGCGCCGTATAACTCTTGATCGAGTGTGTGTATTGGGGAAGGCTAACTCCTCCCATGAGTGAGGCGACGATGTGGACGTGGTTGGGCATGACGCACCATGCATGCAGGAGCTGCCTCTCGCCGCGACCGAAGTTGATCGCCTCCGAGACGGCTTCGGCCACTTCGGGGTTAGCAAGGATGCAAGAGCCCACTGTGATACCGGGTTCTTGTGAATCCAGGGCACGGACGGCCCGGTCGAACGCTGGATCTCCGTCTTCTTTCGTCACGCCGGCATTCTACACAACAGACAACAAGAGAACAGCAGGTGCAGGCCTGTACAGGCTGCAAGTTGCAAGCCAAAAGAGGCAGTCAGGTGCAGGCGAGACGCCTGCACCACAATATGGACGGTCGTTGATCCGGGCCGCAGCCTAGAGAACTTCGCCAGCAAGAATCTTGGCGATCTTGGTGCCGTCGATATTGCCGCCTGAGACGATGCACACGACCTTCCCATGTCCAGCCCTCCCTGCCATCGCCGCCGCGACGGACGCGGCGCCCGCCCCTTCAGCCACGACCCTGTTGCGCTCGACTATGAACCGAATTGCATCGGCTATCTCCTTGACCGAGACGACGAGCGAGCCGTCCAAGATCGTGCTTGCCAGCCCCCACATCTCAGGCAGGACGCTCTTGCCTCCGATGCCGTCTACGAAAGTCGCCTTGTATTCGACCTCGACGGGCTTGCCTTTCGCCAACGAAGCAAACAGCGGCGCGGCGGTCTCCGCCTCGGCCGCGAACACCTTGGTGTCGGGCTTGAGCGCCTTGATCGCCGAGGCGATGCCACAACTCAGCCCTCCGCCGCCGTAGGGCACGATCACTGCATCCACGTCCGGCAAATCCTCCAAGATTTCAAGGCCGATGGTTCCGTTGCCCGCCATAACGGCGTTGTCCGACACTGGATGGATGAACTTCCCTTCCATCCCCTCGAGGTGGTGCTCGACGATCACCTGCCACCAGCGGTCGAAAGGCACCTTGATGACGGAAGCTCCGAGCCGTTCAATGGCGTCCAGTTTGGTCGCTGGCGCGTGGTCGGGCACGACGACGCGAGCAGGAATCCCGAACTCGCGCGCAACCCAGGCGACGCCCTGCGCCATGTTGCCTGCGCTTGCAGTGTAGACGCCATTTGCGAGTTCCTCCCTCGGGACGCTCAGCATGGCGTTGGCAGCGCCGCGAATCTTGAAACAGCCGACGGGTTGGAGGTTCTCCAGTTTCAGATAGATATCTGAGCCTTGGACAGGAACGAGCGGAGTGCGCAGCGCAATGCCCTGGAGCCGCTTCTGGGCGGCACGTATCTCTTCGATAGGGACAGGTTTACGAGGATTCATGTCTCGCGCCCCCCAGTTCGAGCGATACGCCCGCGCCCTGGTCGATCGCCGCACGGTAGATGTGGTGCGCCGCCGCGAGGTCCTCGACCGCGACGCCGAGGCTCTTGAAGACCGTGACCTCTTCCTCTGAGGTCCTACCCCGCGCTTTGCCTGCCAAGACCTCGCCGAGTTCGGCCCGGACGTGCTCGTCGCCGACGGCGCCCTCTTGCTTAGGGATCAGGAAGTCGCCCGCCTCGTTGAACGCCGATTCGCGACAGTCCACGATAAACCGCGAGCGAGCGACTAGCGCCGTGTCGAGTTCGCGCGCGCTCTTCACGCACGCTCCGACGGCGTTGATGTGAGCGCCGGGGCCCACCCAGTCTCCTAGCACGACCGGCTCCTTCGAGCCGGTCACTGTGCAAATGATGTCAGCGCCTTCCACGGCCTCTTGAGCCGTCCCCGCGACCTCGACCTCGATGATCGGGCGCGCCCACTCGGCGAACCTACGTGCGTTCTCGGCGCTTCGGCTCCAGACCCGGACACGGCGCAGGTCTCGCACCTCGGCCATCGCCTGCAGGTGCGAGCGTGCCTGCGTCCCGGAACCGATGATTGCCAGGTCGCCCGCGTCCTCTCGCGCGAGAACCCTGGTCGCAGCCCCACTGGCGGCGGCTGTGCGGATCGTGGTGATCTCGCCGCCGTCCATGACCGCCATCGGCGCGCCGTACTTTGCGTCGAAGAGCATCACCGCGCCCTGGTGCGACTCGTACTCCGTGCCCTCGTTGCTTGGAAAGACGGTGACGACC
>DATLWQ010000390.1:0-1701 GCA_035576225.1 Fimbriimonadaceae bacterium
CGTGATGGACCGTCTTCAGCACTTTCAGAAGGGCGAGTTCGCTTGTCGAGAGAACGCACTTGCTCTGACGAAGCTGGAAGAGGCGATGCATTGGCTGAATCATCGCACGGCAGCGCGCGAGCGTCGAGGCATCGAGGGGACGCACCAAAAGTAACTGGTGAATAGTGTTGCACCCGGTCGCCACAGGGACAGATATGCCAGACCCAACAGCATTCAAGATCCTTGACTACAAGGTCCATGACCGCGATTTCCTTCGGAACCTTGCGATCTCGGTGCTCGACGGCAACGCGATGGTCAACTGGGGCCTTGAGGGCAGTCAGCAAGAGATCGCCTTCCTCCCGGTCAAGCAGGCAACCCCGCAACAGATCGCCAAGCTCCACGTCCAGTGCGGCGGCCTCTTCTTCTTCGCCACGCTGGAATGGGCTCTTCCGCAGTCAGCGGACGGTGTCCCGATTTTCCATACCATCGAACCACTGAGCCGCGAGGAGTGCGACATATTCGTCACGGAGTACATCGACGAGAAGGCGCGCCGCACCGTGCAGGAAGGAAGAAGGCCATGACGTTCGCAGAGATTGTGAATCGCATCGACGCAGACGAACGCTTCGCCGTCGAGAGACGCACCCCCGATGTGGTAGTCAAGGGCCGCGGTGGCCGGTTCATCCTCGACCCCGTCGAGGGCGACCTCAACTGGGAGGACTACGAGCGCATGCTTCTGGGGGAGCGCTATCCAAGAGTCATGACCCACATGACCCGCATCGTCGGGTACTACTCGGAGATGCAGAACTGGAACAGGTCGAAGCTCGCCGAACTCAAAGACAGGCAGAAGGGCGACTACGCTGTAGCGCCATAACGGAAGGGGTGTCTCGTGTCACTGAGGGATCTGTTCAAGAGCGCCGCAAAGACCGTTCGCGGCGCCGGGGCGTTGTCGAAGACGATGGGCGACGGGAAGGTGCTGCGGAACAAGTACACCATCCAGATCACCCAGCGAGTGCGGGCCGAGGACGTGGAGTCGCTCAAGAAGGCCATCGAGATGCTGGAGGGGAAGCTTCAGGAGATGGGCGGCCTCGCCCCCCTGATCGAGATGTGTGAATTCGAATCGCCCATCATCCCCGACGGCCTGCCTGACGTCGCGATTGTCGAGAAGCCATGAGCGAGAAGATGTCCGCCGCCGAGAGACAAGCGTGGTCGAAGTGCGTCGATGCCGCCATATCGGCCATGGAGGACCTGAAGTCAACCATGCTGCGCGCGGCAATCTCGTCTGATCCCATGAGTCAAGGCAGGTCCATCTACCGCAAGTACACCGCCCTAGGCGTCGAACTCGACAGGGTGATGGCTGGGATCGGATATGACGACGAGCCCACGCTGCTGGACGACATACTCGACGCATACGCTCCCCTCGATAGGGGAGAGTCAGAAGACTTCTAGGTCTTGCAGGAGGAGGAATCACATGAACATCACGCAGTGCGACGCATGCGGCATCGAACTCGACGAAGGCCAGACGGACGGCGAATCGGTGCGCATCGCGCTCCCGGGCGACGACACCGAGGAGCAGTTGTACCTCTACATCAAGGTCGGTGACGACGACGGCGAGCCCGTCGACAAGCACTACTGCCCGTCGTGCGCCGCCAACATGCTCAAGCTGGCCATCGAGAACGAGGAGAGCGGCGTAGGCAACATGGACTGGGCCAAGGGCATCGACCT
>DATLWQ010000391.1:0-6356 GCA_035576225.1 Fimbriimonadaceae bacterium
CAGCAGACCCTCGCGCGCCCCGATGCAAGGGCGGCCTGGGCGGTTGTGCGGGTTGGCGGAGATCATGCGGTCCATCATCACCTCTTGTTTGGGCAGCGACTCCTGGGGCGTGTAGACCCAGTACTCGCAGTGCGCGAGGTACGCGGGGTTACGTTTTCCGACCACTTTTCTCCAAAGGAGCACGTAGGCCAGTGCGGCGACGATCCCCGTGAGCACGGCCCAGGAGAGGACGGGTGGTAGCACCGGCATCTAGGGCCCGACCCCGCTCAACCATCGCTCGGCAAGCACTTGCTCCGGCTCGCGCAACTGGGTGTAGCACAGGTCGCAGAGCCCCGCCTCGTTCACGCCGTTGGCACGGCAGAGCAGGCACGCGTCCTCGCGGCGCGCCCGTTCGACGATGCGTCGTTGCGCGAGCGCCCATTCGAGATGGTCGCGCGGAATTCCTTGCGAATTGACCCGCTCCACGCGCAGATTGTACACCTCGCCGTAGGTAACCTCCGCGCGATGGTGGTCGCGACCTTCAACGTCAACTCGGTGCGCGCACGCGTGCCCGTACTGCTCGACTGGCTGGCGTCGGCGCAGCCCGACGTGCTCGTTCTGCAGGAGACCAAGGTCGAGGACGCAAAGTTCCCGTTCGACGACCTCGAGCCGAGCGGATACGCCATCGAGAT
Organism: Fimbriimonadaceae bacterium; assembly: GCA_035576225.1. Taxonomy (GTDB): domain Bacteria; phylum Armatimonadota; class Fimbriimonadia; order Fimbriimonadales; family Fimbriimonadaceae; genus JADFMN01. The sequence goes on from DATLWQ010000391.1 coordinate 672, forward strand.
CCACGGCCAGCCGCGCTACAACGGCGTCGCCGTTCTGAGCCGTCTGCCGATCGAGGACGTCGAGTTCGGCTTTGATGACGAAGACATGCCGGAGGACTGCCGACTGCTGCGTGCGACGATCAACGGCGTACAGATCATCAACACCTACGTCCCAAACGGCAACGAAGTGGGATCGGAGAAGTGGGAGTACAAGATGAAATGGCTGGAGGTCTTCCGCGACTACGTTGAGGAGACCTGCGACCTCGGTGCGCCGACCGTGTGGCTTGGCGACATCAACATCGCGCCGGCCCCCGACGACGTCTTCGAGCCCGAGAGCAAACTTGGCGACGTCGGCCACCACCCAGACGAGTTCTCGCGCCTGAAGGCGATCGTGGACCTTGGATGGACCGACCTCTTCCGCCGCTCGACGGCCGGGCCCGGCCACTACACGTTCTGGGACTTCCGCATTCCCAATAGTTTTGGGAGAAACCTCGGATGGCGCATAGATCACATTTACGCCTCGCCCGCGCTAGCAGGGAAGTGCCGCAGGTGCTGGATCGATACTGCGCCGCGGACCGCCGAGAGACCGAGCGACCACACGCCTGTGCTCGCGGACTTTATGGTCTAGCCCCTCTTAAGAAGAGAGGCACCGGCGGAACATATCTCTCGCCGGTGCCTAATTTCGTTGGATCGGTCGTGTCACTTGTTGCCGATGTTTGCCAATCCGGTGACCGCCTTGGTCACGTGGGGCGAACCCTTGTAACTGACGCTAGACACGCCAGAGGCAGTCGCGTCGAGGTTCTTGGAAACGTTGAGTTCTGCGTTTGCGGCGCCCGTGACACTCACCGTGCAGTCATCCGACTTGAATTCATTGCCAACGAAGTGCGAGGCACCGCTTAAGTTGACGTCGAGGTTCTTGGCTGAGCCCGTCACGGTGATCACGGCCGCACCTGATCCCGAAACCTGCAGTTTCGACTGTTTGATCCCTGTGCCCTTGAACGTCGCGGCACCGCTCAGTTCGATAGCGGTGAGCGAAGGGGTCGTGATTGTGACGACGACTTTGGCGTTGTCGGGCAGATCGACGTCCTTAAGTGCCTTGCCGTCCTGATCGATAATCAGTTGGCCATTCTTGACCTCTAGCGTGGTCGCTTTGACGAGGATGTCGTTGCCGCTGACCGTGACGCTCTGCGTCTTGCCAGGCTTATAGATGACCTGCGTGATTTCGTGCGCAGAAATCTTGTCGAACTTTGCCAAATCGACTTTCTTTTCAGGGGCTGAGGCTAGTGCGTATGCGGCGACCGCCGTGCCGATGATCGCTAGAATTCCGTAGACCTTCATAACGACCACTACCTCTGCGAAAACAATGGAAGTTCCCGCATCGCTCGAACGCAAGAAGGGCCCGGACTGCGAGCCCGGGCCCTTCTGTGAAGAGACTTTCTTACTTTAGCGCGGCGGCCTTGATACTGCCGGACCCTGCGACCTGCTTCGTCACCTTGGGATCGCCGGTGTAAGAGACGTTGCCAGAGCCGGAGATCGTCGCATCGAGAGTGTCGCTGGCGTCGACGGCGATGTTGCCGGAACCGGCGATCTCGACCGTGGCGCTCTTGGACTTGATCTTGGAAACGTCGATGTCGCCCGAGCCGCTCACGGAGACCGTGCACTTCTCGGCCTGTCCAGTAGCGGTGATGTCACCGGAGCCGCTGATCGAGACGCTGAACGAGTCGGAATCGACGCCGTCGACCGTCGCATCGCCCGAGCCGTTGATCGCGAGGGCGGTCAACTTGGGCAGCGTAATGTCGATGTGCAGTTTGCCATGGCTCCCGAACCAGTTTTTCGAGTCCTCTTTGATGACGAGTTCCCCGTCCTCAACACTCATCTTGAGGTTGTTGATGCGGTCCTGGTCGCCGTTGGCCTTGATGCTCTCGGCACCGCCGACCTTGACGGTCAGGCTCATGCTTCCGTTAGATGAAATCTTTTCGAATCCAGTCATATTGAAATCCTTTGTTGATTGTGGCCCGTTGCTCGCGCGAGCGTCAGTTCGTATAAAGCATCCCGCAGAGGCGAGCATCGAGCATACGGCCAGTGCGGCCAAGGTCTTGTTCAACATAGTTCCTCCTCGATTGTCCTTACTGCCCTTGTTGGGTACTGGTTTCACATTATGGCCGGTCGGGCCTGGAACGATCCAGGCCCGACCGGCTGTTTGACTAGCCGCCGGACGCCGCCGGCTGTCTCGGCAACAGGCCGTCCGCGCAGGCGAGGTTGTAGGCGGTGACCGCCTCTGCGACGCTCGACTGCACCAAGTAGGCGTTGATGGCCGACTCGATCTTGTCGTGCTGCGTGTGATGGATGTACCGGTAGTCCGCGACGCCCGTCTCGATGGAGAAGAAGCCGGGTACCCCCACGGCGTTGAAGGACGCGTGGTCGCTGCCTCCGCCTTGCGGCATCTTGTCGACGACCCGCAAGGCCATGGGGAGTTCAGGGAAGGCAGCGACGACCGGATCGATCGCCTGTTGGAGCATCGGCTTCATGCTTTCGATGCAGACGAGCCCGCCCCAATAGTCCGTGCCGCCGTCGTCGACTAGCACGGCGCTGATATTCGGCATCTCGTCGGCGTGCATCTTGACGTAGTTCCTCGACCCAAAGAGGCCCTGTTCCTCGCCCGTCCACAGGATGAACCGGATCGTGCGCTTGGGCTTCGCGCCGCTCGCCATGAGCAGGCGGGCGGCCTCGAGCGCCACCATCGTGCCCGTGCCGTTGTCGAGCGCGCCCTGGCTGCCTGGGCCGTCCCAACTGTCGAGGTGGCCGCTGGCGATCACGACCTCGTCGGGCTTTTCGGTGCCAGGGATTTCGGCGATCACGTTGTAGATCGGCACGGGGCCCTTTCGGAAGTGCTGGTCCAAGTTGAACTCCAAGACGGGCGTGCCGGTCTTCATCGCGTCGGCCACGGCTTCGTAGTCGCTGGCGCGGACGGTGATAGAGACGTCGGTCGGTAGTTCTTCCCACTTGATGTTCCACTGCCCGCTCGTGACGACTAGTTCGTCGCGGCTCTTGAACACTTGACCGAGCGGGTGTGCCTTCTTCACCTCGTCCCAGATCGGTACGAGCGCGGCCATCTGGTCGGTGCGCTCCTGTCGCGTCTGGCCAGTTATCGGGGGCATCAGCACCCACGCACCGTTGAACCTGCCCGCAGGCACCAGTTTTGCGGCGTCGACCGAGTCCGGCAACATCACGGCGCGGCCCGTCTTCGAACCGTTGGTGCCAGGCGTCCAACTGCGCGAGGTGAATTCGAAGGTGCGCGCGACCGGCCCGACCATGCGGCCGTAGCAGTCATGGCCGCGGTCGAACCCGACGGGAAACTCGCCCCACTGTTCCAAATGGACGTTAGAAAGCCCGTACTCCTTGAACTTCGAGGCGGTCCACTCGCAAGCACGCTGGAGGGCCAGCGACGAAGTCAGGCGCGCGCCGATCTGGCCGGTCAGATATTCCAGGTGCGCGCGGGTCTGGTTGTTCGACTTGCCCTCGTCGATGATCTTGTTGATCGTCGCGACGTCGCCCTGGGCCCAGGCTCCCGCCGCGAGGCACGCCAGTGCGGCGAGCCCGGTCAGTCTGTATCGCATGGCCAGTTTTACCGTCTGGCACCTGCCGCGTTCCAGTTGCGTAATAATCAAGGATATGAAACAAGCAAGGAGCATCTTGAGTCTGGTGGCGCTTTCAGCCTGTGCCCTGGCGGTGGCCCAGGCGCCGGTCCTCAGTTCGACGGAAATCATGGCCAAGTCGCAGGCGGAGGCCAAGGCGACGGGCAGAAACGTCTGGGTGATCTTCCACGCCTCGTGGTGAGGCTGGTGCAAGAGGCTCGATAAGTTTATCGAGGTACCGGAAAACAAGACGATCCTGGACAAGTACTTCGTCCGCACCTACATCGACATCGATGAGATGAAGGACAAGAAGGATCTGGAGAACCCAGGCGGTGGCGACCTTCGCAAGTCACTCAACGGAGAAGGTACAGGCCTTCCTTTCTATGCGTTCGTCGATCCATCGGGGAAGATGATCGAGAACTCGCTGCTCAAGAAGAATCCGGGCGACAAGGGCTCGAACATCGGCCACCCCATGCAACCGAACGAGATCGCCTGGTTCATGAAGTCGGTGCGCGCCGCCGCGCCAAAGATGACCGACGCGGAAGCGAAGACGCTCGAGGACTGGTTGAAGGCGCAGAAGAGGGACTAACCGCTCGGTTTGGCGACACCGATGACTCCCTGTGCGACGCGAGCACCGGCGTTGCCCGTGGGCTGTCCGCCATCGTCGGCCTTGGCGTGGACGATCACGCCGCGCCCGAGGATCGTGTTGCGGCCGTAGAGCGAGACGCCCTGGAACGTCGCGTCGAGGTGTGCGACGCCGTGGCTGTCGGCTGTGACGTTGCCAAGATCGCCCGCGTGCCGCTCCATCGTCGGAGGTAGCGCGTGCGGCACGCCCGCCGGGTTGAAGTGACCGCCCATTCCCGTGCCGTCGGCCTTGGACATGTCGCCGAACTGGTGGACGTGAAAGCCGTGCTTCGAGCCTGGCGCGAGGCCGCTAATATCGGCCACTACGTGTACACCGCCCAATACGGCCGTGAACCGCACTGTGCCGCTGACGCTGTTGCCGGCGGTGGGCAACAAGATCGCGACCGCCTCGCTCGGCATCTCCGTCGACGGGCTCTGCTTCGTAGCGAGCGCGGAGCCCAGGGCGAGCATCGAACTCGCGATCAAAACCAGTGTGTTGGGTCGCATGGCGCAACTCTACCTGCGTCCACGGAAGATCCACATCGCCTCTTGCACGATCGCCGGGCCGATCATCTCGGCGAGCGCCGCGGCGGGCCTTCGCTTGGTGAACGCTTCGAGCACAGCGGCGAGGTCTCGCACGGACCACTTGCCGGGCACGACAGCGTACACGGGCCGCCATTCGTCTGGCCGGAGTTTGGCTTTGAAGTGCTCGACGCCGTCGAAGTTGTAGAAGCGCTTGCCGTGCGCCCGAGACCAGCGCATGAGCCGACCGACGGCTCGCGAAGATGGCGGCGCCATGCCGCAGCGCGGCGAGAGCGGCGCGAGCCCGAGGGTGAGCATGTTTGCACGCTCGTCAGCAAAGGTTCGCATCGCCGCGTCGATCAGCGCTTCCGTCGTACCGTTCGGCGCATCGGGCATCCGTGCGATCTGTTCTACCAGCCATCCACGAATGGCGGGAACCGGTGCCGCGACGAGGAAACCCTCCACGCGTCCCGCTCTCGTGGCCTTGAAGATTCGCCTCTCGGTGATGTTATCGAGGTCGGAGGGCTCGGTCAAGAACGAGAGCGGCGGAAGCGGGTGACCCTTCAGCCAGTTCGCTTGGCACTCCGCAAGACCGGTCAGGTCGCGTGTCTCTTCGCAGACGACGCCCTTCTTTTTCGCGCGTCGGATCTGTAGGCGGACGGACGCGTGCCCTTTCAGTTTGTCCTCCCACCTGGAGGGAACCCAGACGGGCTCACAACCGATGAGCATCCGCTCGTGCGAGCCGTCGTTGCTCAGTGCGGCCGAGAACCAGTCCGAGACGTGGAACCAGCAGGCGCGCCCTTTGATCCGTTCGAGCGCACGTGCCGTGCCCACGGGGTCGCGCGTACTCGGCTCGCCCGCCGAGACCCACAAGCGCCGCGCCGTGACGCCGGCTACCTCCGCACCGCCGGCCTCCGCCTTTTCC
>DATLWQ010000392.1:0-4600 GCA_035576225.1 Fimbriimonadaceae bacterium
GGTCGCTGCAGACATCACCGCCGCTTTGTCGGACTGGATGTCGTCCATGGCCCTGACAGCGGCCCGGCGCGCGCGCCAACTGCGGTTCAGCATCGCAGTGCTCAACACGTCTATAGTGGGATCCTCTTGCTTGTCCGCCAGCGCTTCGGCGGCGAACTGGTAGTTGAACCCCATCGGCCCCTTGATCGCGGTGAAGGCGATCTGAGACCACGCGTGGTCGATGTTGAGCAAGCGCAGTGCAGAGACGGCGAGGTACGCCTCACCCGGCCGGTCGCTGATCGTCCGCGCCCCGATGTCCAAGACGAGATCCGGCTCCTTGATGTGGTTGAGAGCCCCCAGCGCGGCGAGCCGCACGTCGAGGACTTCGCTCGTCAGCATGTTCCTAATGCGTTGCTTCGCATCGTCATTGAGCGCGCCGTCCAAACTGTTGGCCCACGCGATGTCTGCGTTCACTTCGTGCGAGGACGCCTTGTCCGGATTCGTCATCGGACCGAACGTGATCGACCCGACCTTGAACGACTTGTCCGAAATGTCCTTCCGTTCGTAATACTGCGCGTACCGGGGTGCCGCGATCTGCACCTCCACCACCTGCTCGCCGTCGATGAAGTCAAGCGGCACGTTGAACCCCGTCCAATACGGGCCTGGGCTCCGACTCAAGTCAAGGACTTCGGGCGCGTCCTCAATCTCCGCAGGCACGCGGGTCGTGCCGAAGAGTTGCACGTCGTGCGAGTGCCCGTCGCGCGTAACCAATCGCAGCACGAACGGGTCCGTCAGGTCGCAACTGACCCGGAACGTCAGCCCCGTGCCCTTCTTGGCCGTAAACAGCGTGCCCCCGTCCACTGACCCGGCAAGCGTCGCATGGCCGCGTCTGTGCACGCTCCTTTCCGTGATAGCGACGGCCTTGCCGACGACCGAGTCATCGATCATCGAAACAGAGAAGTCTCCCGTACCGTGCGGAGCAAATGCGATCACGCCAGGCTGCGCCGCATCCCCGACGATCGTCGCAGCAGGCACGGTGTTCGGAGCCAGTCCGATCATAGCCAGGGGATCCTTTTGCACCACGTTGCCTTCAAAGACCGTCGCGTCCCACTCTCCGTCCGCGCCGAGCGTGCGGCCCACTGGCTTCGCACCGGTCGTCTTTTGGAAGAGAGCAGCGAACGGAGCGTCCACAGCGTAAGTGCCGTCGGCCATCTTCTCGATCCGCTCGTTCATCGCGCCCGTTCGCGGCCTCCACGGCAGTTCGTTGGGCTGCACAGCGTCGACGAAGTCCGGCGACTGCAGGTGGTTGCCGAACTTGAGCAGGTCGGGCGTCAGCGACGTCGCATAGACGTGAGGCTCGGTCGGGAGCGCGCCACCGGAAGGCATCGCACCGGTGTAGCCGAGCATGTGGCCGTGCGCCCGGGCGGCGATACCAAGGTGCTGGAGCCACGCGTAGAAGAACTGGATGCTCAGCGCGGGACCGACCTTGCGCGCGGTGAAGGTCGGCCAAGAGATCGTCGTGACCGGCGTCCTGTCGATGAGGTAACTGCTCACGTCCCACACCGGCAGCGAGTGGACGACGAAGACGGACGAGTACGGCCCGGAGTACGGGCCCTCGATGTTCGCAAACTTGTCGTTGTTGATGCGCGGCGCGATGTCGTCGTAGACGAAGTCCGGGCCCAACAGGCCCCTCGGTGCGGGCCGGTGCCCGACAGTGAACGGCACGTACTCTGTCTCCGAGGGGCGATACTCCTCCATTGAGCCGTGCCTCGCCGTCCGAAACAGGGTCGTGTCGTCGACCGTGACGTCGAAGGTGACCCGCACGGCCCCGCCGCTGGCCGTCTCTGCCATAGCCTTGAACTGCGCCAGTGAGTCGTAGATGGCGTCCACGTCGTGCTGGCCGATGTATCCGCGCCTCTCCGCCCAGTTCCCGTCGGCCCGCTGCTCCAGCACGGCCCCTGCGGTCAGGATGAACACCTTCACGCGGTACTCGGGCGCGGAGGCGGACTTCGCCTGCGCGGCAGGGAAGCCCTCGGCCACCTCGCCCCACCCACCGTCGGACTTGTACCGCACGCCGATCCCGAAGCCGGGCAGCACCTGGTACTTCCAACCGTCGATGGTGACGTGCGGCGTCGAGTCGTCGAACGGTCCCTTCTCCTGCGGCACCGTCACCTCCACCTGCCGACCGCTGACGTCGACGGTGCCGAGTTGGACGTCGCCCGCGGTCTGTGCCGCGACGAGGAGTGAGAGCAGGGCGGCGGTCATCTGGGTTCCTAGACTCTAGTCAAAGATTCGGACGTCCGACTCGTTCGCCACGTGTCCATCGCCGCGCGTGAACTTGAGCGATTCGAACGATCCGATCCCCTCTAGTTTGTCAGGAAGCCGCTTAATAATGTCGAGCACGACCTTTCGGGCGTTCTCCGCGTTCTTTTCAAAGACCTCGAGGACGTTGTGCGCGGTCACCGCCTCCGTGTCCGCCACCACCCCGCTGTCGAAGTCCGTGACCAGCGAGATGTTCAGCACCCCCATCCCCAGTTCGTGGCACAGGTACGCCTCCGGGTACTGGGTCATATTGATGATGTGCCAGCCCATCTGCGTGAACCAGGCGCTCTCGGCCTTGGTGGAGAACCTCGGCCCCTGGATGACCACCACCGTGCCGCTCTCGTGGCAGGTGATGCCGTGCTCCCGGATCACCTCGGCGGCGATCTTCCGCATCGTCTTGTCGTACATGTCCGCCGGCGAGACGTGCGTCGTCACCGGGCCGTCGTAGAACGTGTCCTTGCGGCCCTTGGTCCGGTCGACGAACTGGTCGGCCAGCAGGAAGTGCCCCGGCTCGATGTGCCGCTGGAGCGAGCCCACGGCGCACGGGCTGATCACCGCCTTCACCCCTAGGCTGTGGAAAGCCCACACGTTCGCGCGGTAGTTGACCATGTGCGGCGGCAGCGTGTGGCGCCGTCCGTGCCGAGGCAGAAAGGCGACCTTCCGCCCTGCGACCGTGGCTAGCATCACACTGTCGCTAGGCGGGCCGTACGGCGTGTCGACCTTGATCTCCGTGACGTCGTCGAGCAGGCTGTAGAACCCCGATCCGCCGAAGACGCCGATGTCCGCCTTGCTCACTTCTTCGCCCCCGGGTCGTAGGTAGGTAGCGTGGCGATGTCGTGGCTGAAGTCCTTGATGATCTTGTTGAGCGCCATGGACATTCGCAGCAGCGTCCGCTCGTCGTACGGGTACACGTGGTGCTCCTTGACGGCCTTGATGCCCTGGAGCCGCGGGTCTTTGAGGATCTTCAGGGCCTCTTCATCACCGGCGTACACGACCTCAGGGTTAAGGTCGATCAGTTTCTCGATGTTGATCGGTGCGAACCTTGGCCCCGGCACGCCCACCGGCACCCCGCCACAGATCTTAAAGAGGTTGGCGTGGAAGCCGTCGACCCCCATCACCAGGTAGTTGCCGTTGCCGTCACCCAGCAGGATCGTGGTCTTCGGGTCGGTCGTCGGCGTGGCCCGCGCGTCGGCCACCTCGCGGTAGACGGCGTCGATGTGCTCGGCGAAGGTCGTCTCATCGGCCAGTTTCGCCGCCAGCCGGTAGCCGAAGTCGGCGTAGTCCTCGACCGTGCGCGGATCGTACTCCATCGTCTCGATCCCAAGCGCCTTGATCTTCGCGATCTCGTCGTCGCTGTAGAGCGCCTTGTCGTAAACGATGAGGTCCGGGTTCTGCGCGAGGATCTTTTCCGGGTCCGGCCGCTGGTCGACCACGACGATCGGCACCGTCTTGATCTGCGGAGGCCGGTCGCTCGCGGCCGTCCTTCCCACCAAGAGGTTGCCGCTGCCCAGCCCGATGACGTACTCGGTGGTGCTCGGACTCAGGCTGACGACGTTCGCGTACCCCTTCGGCCTCTTCTTTCCGCCGTAGCCCACGTCGCTCTGGTTACAGCCGCCCACGATGGCCAGCAGAAGTACGGAGGCAAGGAGCGCGCGCCAGTTCATCAGTCGATTTTGTCCTATCCAGGGCCACCGGCGCAGAGTCGCGTCAGGACTCTCCGGCGGCTGGTAAAATGTCGTCCCCCGCAGGGGTATAGCTCAGCTGGTAGAGCAGCGGTCTCCAAAACCGCAGGTCGCGGGTTCGAATCCTGCTGCCCCTGCCATCCTTCAACCTGATTCGCCTACAGAAGGTTTCCGCGACTGCTCAATGTCCGGGGTTTGTCCCGCTTACAACGGATCTTTTATCCCCGTCACGCCCTGGCTGGTTCTCCCAGACAATTTAGGTCGTGGGCTTATCATGATATCGCTTGACGAAGCCTGCGATGGATCTTACTATACGACTAATAGCAAGGCCCAAGAGGGCACCAAGAATGAGCGCGTTAATTGTGATATTGTCACTGTTCGTCCCAAGCAACCCAAGGCTGTCTGAAAGGTCGCTGGGCTTTGAACGGCTGTGTCTGACGCGACCTTTCGAACAACCTTGCCACACGGTTTTGGCTCAAACAGATCGGCCACCCGCCCGCTCGAAAGGATGGCGCTCTTATGCCAAGAGGTTATCCTGTTCAGATCGTCCCACGTGTAGTACTCGTTGTTCGAGTTGGGGTTCGCGGCGAGTTGCTGGCTGTTGCCGAGGCTCAATG
>DATLWQ010000393.1:0-4334 GCA_035576225.1 Fimbriimonadaceae bacterium
CTCGCACTCGAAGTGGTGGTGTACGGGCGGGGCTGTGACCATCGAAAGGGCTAGAACGATAATCGACATAGTTGCTTCCTTGTTCGGTTCCTCATCCCAGTTGCGGAGATTTGGAGGTTTCGTGAGAGTCTACACACCGCCCCCTCAGTCCGTTTCAACCTGTCAGTCGTTTCCGCCTTAAGGCTCTTCGTTGCGAAGCGTCGCGTCTTGGCCGTGCATCGCAAGGCCCTCCATTTCTGCGAACGCCTTCGCGGTCGAGACAAGGTCCTTCGCGTCCTCCTCTTCGAGCATCGAGACCGACTGGCTCCGCAGGAACGTCGACACGCTCAGCGCTCCTGTAAAGCGCGCCGCACCCGAAGTCGGCAGCGTGTGCGAGGGCCCCTCGCAATAGTCCGCCACGCTCTGCGGCGTCCAAGGGCCCATCATCGCCGCACCGAAGTTATGGATGTTGTCGAGATAGTGGAGCGGGTTCCCGACGTGCAGCGCGAGGTGTTCGGGCGCAAAGCCGTCCACCGCGCGGCACGCCTCCTTCTCATCAGCACAGACGATGGCGACGCCGTTATCGCTGAGCGCACTGCGCATCACGTCCCGGCGGTCTGCAAAGGCCAGCAGGTCGTTTGCGCTGTGCAGCACGGCTTCGGCGACCGCGTGCGAGAGGGCGACGAGCACAGCCACATTGTCTGGAGCGTGCTCGACCTGGCACAGCAGGTCTGCCGCTGCAAGTTTCGGATGGGCGGAATCGTCCGCCACGACGCAAACCTCGCTCGGGCCCGCATAGAAGTCCAGCCCGACCGCGCCCCACAACTGCCGCTTGGCCTCGTTGACGTACCGGTTGCCGGGCCCGGCGACGACGTCCACGCGCTGCACTCCGTCGATTCCGAGCGCCATTGCCGCCACGGCGCTTGCACCGCCGGCGAGCAGGACGGCTTCGACGTCGAGTTTGTCGCAGGCAAAGAGCACCGCGGGCGAGACTGTGCCGTCGCTCCTGGGAGGTGTCGCCACGACGATGCGGCGCACGCCCGCGACGATCGCGGGCACCACGTTCATCACGACGCTGCTCGGGTACTCAGCGTTGCCGCCCGGGACGTAGATCCCCGCGCTCCGGACGGGCAGCAGCCGCTGGCCGATCATGCCCGACTCCTCGTTGTCGCGCTCGTGGCTGTAGGTGCGCCACCCCCACCCGTGCGCGAGTTTTGTCCAGCCCTCGGTCAGCGTTTCGATCTCGATTTGGTGAAAGTCGGTGACCCGTTCGATCGCTGTGATAATCGCGTCTTGGTGCTCCGAGGAAAGGACGTCGTCAAACTTCTGTTCCGCGGGACGGACGATCAGGTTCGAGACCTCAGGCGAACTAAACCGCTGCGTCTGCTCCAACACCGCCTGGGCGCCCCTCTTCTCGACGTCCACGATGATGTCGGCCACGGTCTTAGCCAGGTCCGGGTCGTACATCGGACGGCGGTTCAGCCACTTGCCCAAGGACGGGTCGCCGTACGGGACGATGGGGCAGAGGTTCATTCGTACGCCCGCTTGGCCGCGCTGAGCCGTGCAACGATGCGCGCCGGACCGAGCAGCGCCATAAGTTCAAAGAGCCCGGGCCCTACGGTCTTGCCGGTCAGAGCCACGCGCACCGGGTGGACGACCGGGCCGAGTTTCTCCAGCCCTGCCTTCGCCTGGTAGTCGCGCAAGAGACCCTCGCACTCCTCTATAGTAGTGCTCTCCTTGCCTTGGAAGAACGCGGCGAACTCGTCGAGCATCTCGGCAACGTGCGGCTTGCCCAGCCACTTGTCAACGGCCTTCTGATCCATCTCCGGCGCGTCGACGAAGAAGAACGAGCAAGCCGTCGCAAACTCCGCAAGGTTCGTCACGCGCTCCTGTTCGAGCGCGACGGCCTTGGCGACGTAGCCTGGGTCTGCCGCGCTCGTCGACGCGAGCAGCCCCATTGCTTGCGCCGTCGGTGCGTCTTTGGCGCGCCAATAGTCGAGGTTCTCCTGCGTGGAGCAGAACTCGCCGACCTCCCTCGCCAGGTCGCCAGTGTCGCACTGCCGGATCGTGTGGCCGTTGAGCCAGTTGAGTTTGTCGAGGTCGAAGACGCCGGGCGACGGCTGGATGCCGTCGATGTCGAACGCTTCGGCCATCTCGTCCATCGTCATCACTTCGCGGTCGCCCCCAGGCGACCAGCCGATCAGCGCGATAAAGTTCGCCAGCGCCCCGCCGAGATATCCGCCGCGCCGGAAGTCGAGACAAGACGTGTCGCCGTGCCTCTTGCTCAGTTTGCTGCCGTCCTTGCCCTTGATGACCGGCACGTGCACGAAGACGGGCGGCTCCCACCCCAGCGCGCGGATCAGCACGAGGTGCTTTGGCGCGCTACTGATCCACTCTTCGCCGCGGAAGACGTGCGTGATCCCCATCAGGTGGTCATCGACCATCGCCGCGAAATGGTAGGTCGGCATTCCGTCGGCCTTGATCAGCACTGGGTCGTCAACCTGGTTCGACGAGATCTCTACGCGGCCGCGGATGGCGTCATCGATCACGATCGTCTCGTCGCGAGGAATCTTGAGCCGGATGACGCCGGGCAGGCCGCTCGAGCGCGCCTCTTCCGCCTTCGAGGCCGGTGCGTCGCGCCACACGCCGCCGTAGTAGCCGATCGGCTGCTTGTTGATCTGCTGGTACTCGCGCATCTCCGCGAGTTCCTCGGAGGTGTCGAACGCCCAATAGGCCGCGCCGCTCTCCAGAAGTGTGTCGATGTGGGGCCGGTAGATCCCAGCCTCCTTGCGCTCAGACTGTCGGTAGGGCCCGTAGTCGCCTCCCTTGTCCGGTCCCTCCTGCCACTCGACCCCGACGTAGACCAGGCTCTCGAAGATCTCCTCCTCGCAGCCCTCCACATATCGCGCTCGGTCGGTGTCCTCGATCCGCACGATGTGGGTTCCCCCGTGCCGCTTGGCAAAGAGGTGGTTGAACAGCGCCGTGCGGATGTTGCCGACGTGGGGGCTGCCGGTTGGGCTGGGAGCATAGCGGACTCGGACGGACATCGCGGTATCGAAGATACCTGGGCGGTCTGGTGGGGCCTCGGTCGCAACCTGACAGCACGCCGGCGAGTATCAGATAAACTCCACGACACCCGAACGATGCCCGGACAGAGCGCCCAGCCCGAATGGTATTACGTTGGTCACTACGGCCAACTTGGGCCGCTCACGCTCGACCAGATGCAGGAACTGGCCATGGATGGCGTCATCACCCACGAGACCTATGTATGGCGAACGGGCATGTCCGACTGGACAATGGCCGCCTCCACCCAAGAGTTCTCGCAAATGCTCTCAAGCGGGTCGATCTATCAGACCGCCCCCGTCAGGGCCAGCGGCCCGCCGCCGGCCCCGGTACCGTTCAGTTCCATGCACGCGGGCTCGGGATATGGCGTCCAGCCCGACATGAACTGGAACTACATCCAGTCCCATGCGCCGCTAAGCGACAAGAAGCGGCTTGCAGGCGGTCTTCTCAACATCTTCCTGCCCTTCGGGATCGGGCGTTTCTACCTGGGCTACATGGCGCACGGCGTCCTGCAACTCTTCCTGGCACTTTTCTGTGGGGTCGGGATCGTCTGGTCGATCATCGACGGCATCTTCATCCTTGCTGGGGGGGTCAAACTGGACGGGTACGGTCGCAGACTCGAAGACTAGCCGGGACGTGCCTCTTGTGGCCCTGGGCCGTCTAAGGGTATGAAGGTGAAAAGCATGCTCAGATACGTTATGGCTCTGACCCTGCTGGCCCTGGGCGCCCTGGCATTTTCGCAGTACAGCCCCAAGGCCGGTGAGACTGTCATGCGGCTCAACCTCGCGGGCGGCGGGCAGATCGATATCCTGCTCCATACAAAGGAGGCGCCGAAGGCGACCGCGCAGGTCATCGGTCTGGCACAGAGGGGCTTCTACGACGGACAGCGGTTCTTCCGCGTCGTCAAAAAGCCGCGCCCGTTCCTCATCCAGTTCGGCGACCCGGGGTCCAAGACCAAGCCGATGGACGACAAGACCTTGGGCGAGGGCGGCTCGGGCAGCAGCGTCGATTATGAGGACTCGGGATTCCCCAACGTCGCCGGTGCCGTCGGCCTTGCGACGAAGAAGGACGACAAGGACAGCGGCGACAGCCAGTTCTACATCCTTCTCTCCGACAGTCGCTTCCTCAACGGTAGCGCGACGGTCTTCGGTAAGGTCGTCTCAAGCATGGCCGACCTCAACAAGATCGCCCTTGGCGATAAGGTAACGTCAGTCACGATCGTACGTGGCTGATGGCGGGTACATCAAAACTCCGGACTCTCAGAAACATCGGCTTTTTTTTTTTTTTTTTTT
>DATLWQ010000394.1:0-2269 GCA_035576225.1 Fimbriimonadaceae bacterium
TCGGGATCGGTGCGGCGCAGGTGTTCAGTCCGATGACCGGGGGAACGTCGTCTCCGATCGGGCAGTTCAAGTTCATGCTCGGCCTGGTCCTTCTCTTCCTCTTGAACGGGCACCACTTCATGTTCCAGGCGTTCATGCACAGTTATGAGATGACAGGGCCGTCGTTTGCGAACATGGAGGTGATGCGGACGACGCTTGTCTCGTTCATCCAACAGGTCTCGCTGATGGCGCTCCAGATCGCCGCGCCGGTGGCGGCAGTCGCGGTCGTGATCGACGCGGCTGCGGGTTTCATCAACAAGGCCGTGCCGCAGACACAGCCGTTCCTGCTGGCCCTCCCGGCGAAGATGATGGTCGGCATCCTGGTGCTCGGGATAGGTCTCCCTGCGATGGTGGTCGCAACCGAGGCGGGCGTGAACTTCACGTTTTCCCACATGTCCAAGATGCTCGGAGGGCCGTAAGTGCCAGAGCAACCAGCCGGCGAAAGGACAGAAGAGGCCACCCCGCGCCGGAAACAGGACGCGCGCAAGAAGGGTACGGTCGCCAAGTCGACGGACCTGGCAGGAGCCGTGTCGCTATTCGTCGCAGCGCTGATGCTTCCCCACGCTGTGGACGGTCTGCGAGTGGGGATTTTCACGGCGCTCAACAGTTCGATCCTCCATGGCGTACCAGAGATGTCTTATGGCGCCCTGCTGCGGTTCATGTCGGCGCTGTTGGTGCCGACGATGATCGCGATCGCGCCGATGATCCTTGCGCTGATGGTCGCAGGACTTGCCACGAACTTCGCGCAGGTCGGTTTTGTGCTGAGCGGGGAGTCGCTCAAGCCCACGTGGGAGAAAGTGAGCCCTGCGTCTGGATTCAAGCGGTTGTTCTCTGCGCGCACCACGTTTGAGGGTCTGAAGGCAGTCTTCAAACTGTTCGTGTTCTCCTGGGTGACCTATGCGGTCGTCGCGTCGCAATGGTCTCAACTGAACGCACTCACCTTTCTGCCGCCTGCCCGTGCGGCTGCCGTGATCGGATCGGTCATCCACACGATCCTGCTGCGTCTTGCAGGGCTATGGCTGGCGCTAGCGATCGTCGACTACATCTTTCAGCGCAAGCAGACGGACAAGCAACTGCGCATGACGAAGGACGAACTGAAGCGAGAGATGAAGGAGCAGGAGGGCTCGCCAGAGATCAAAGCGGCACTGTTCCACAAGCGGCGCAAACTGCTGAAGGGCGGGCTTGCCACGCGGCTTTCGGAGGCGGACGTGATCCTGACGAACCCGACGCACTTTGCGGTGGCGCTGAAGTACAAGCGAAACGAGATGCACGCGCCGATGGTGGTCGCCAAGGGACAGGACTACCTCGCACTAAAGATGCGAGAGATCGGCGAGGGCCTCAAGGTGCCGATCGTCGAGAACCCGCCG
Source organism: Fimbriimonadaceae bacterium (assembly GCA_035576225.1). GTDB lineage: Bacteria > Armatimonadota > Fimbriimonadia > Fimbriimonadales > Fimbriimonadaceae > JADFMN01. Next base: position 1,407 of record DATLWQ010000394.1, read on the forward strand.
CTCGCACGGCGGCTCTATAAGCAGTGCGAGGTCGGAGACTTCATCCCGCGCGACATGTTCGCGGCCGTCGCCGAAGTCCTCGCGTACGTCTACAAGAGCGTGAAGACTGCCCGCAGCACGAAGGGCAGTTTTGCCGCCTAACCCTTCAGCGACTTGATCGCCGCCGCGACGGCGGGGTCGGGATCGTCCGGAGTGGGGCGGCCGATCACTTCGACGTCTGGTTGGAGCGGGTGCCCCTCGATCCTCACGAACTTCGAAGTCACAAAGTCGCTGACGGGATACTGGATCGACCAGCCGTCTGGGAGCCTGCGGTAGGTCGATGCAAGCACCGCGCCAGCAGAGCGCGTCCCGACGAGTTTCGCTCCCACGTTGTCGCGAAGGGCGGCGGCTGCGATCTCAGAGGCGCTAGCCGACCCTCGGTTGATGAGGACGGCGATCTTGCCGGCGAACGGATCGTGACCACGGGAGAAGGTGCGCATGTGCCGGTCGGTCCACTTTGCAATTGCGACCGGGTCAGGGATCGCTCCCGGCAGTTCGGCCGTGTACCGGTCGGCTGTGCGTCGGCTGATGAAGGTGCCGATGTCTGTACGGTTTGGAAGCACGACGCTCAGAAAGTGCATGAGGTTGAAGATCGAGCCGCCCCCGTTTGAGCGAAGGTCGACGACGAGGTATTTCGCTTTGGCGGCCTCGTCCATGAGGTCCTCGACGTTAGTCCGGCCATACCCCGCGGAGAACGTGTTGATGCGGATGACGGCGGTGTCGGGCTCCGGCCACGAAATGGTCTCTTCCGTCACCGTCGAAAAACGTTTGATTTCGAGTTCGACGGTCTTGACCTCGCCACTTTTCTTCTTGATCTCGATGCT
>DATLWQ010000395.1:0-7374 GCA_035576225.1 Fimbriimonadaceae bacterium
TGACACCGCGCGCCTCGCCGACGTCCGGTGCCGCAGGAGCGGCACCCTCCCCGAGACCCGCGTCCGAAAGTTCCCTCCCCCTTGGGGGAGGGCTAGGGAGGGGGTGCAAGTCTCAGCCTGCCCTCCACGAACTCCCGGACCTCAACCTACGAACACGTAGTCCGCGATCCCCCTGCTCACCTGCCGGGGCTTGTCCGAACTGACACACATCACGTTCACGCACGCCTCGCCGGTTTTGCGCCAGATCCTGTAGTTGATCGCCTGCCCGTACATCATGTGCCCCGAGCCGGCCACGATGACCATCACCAGTTTCCGGTCGATCCGAGAGTCCATATAGTCGACTGCGGTCGTCGCCATCCCCTCGTCCCAGCACACCTGCGCCGAGTAGATGTTGTTCCCCTGGTCTCCAGTGAGCGGGTGGCCGCCCATCATCGACGTGAACAACTCCCTGTGCTTCGTGTTGCCCAGGTACGGGTCGGGGATCCACTTGCGTTGCTGTTCAGTGAGCGACGACAGTCCGTTCTTGCCGACCTGTCTGATCCAGTCGCGCGGCACGTTGAGCGCGACCATCGGCAGCCGGTTCTGCTGGATCACATCGAAGATCGGCTCGTACAGGCCGAAGTCGAACCCCCACTGCGTCTTCCAGTGCGCGTTCTCGATGAACTCGTCCTTTGTCCACGCGCCAGTGGTCCACGGTGCAAGGTTCTCCTGGTTGTCCCGCGTGAACATCTCGAACCCGACGACCACGTCGCGGCCTGCGTCGACGAGCGCCTGGATCACCTGCGACTGGAACTCGTGGTGGGGCGCCTGGTCGTGCGACTCCCCGACGATCACGAACCTCTTGCCCTCCGCCGATGAGACGATGTCTTTGAGCGTCGCGCGCTGACCGTCCTCCGTACACGTCAGTCCCTCCCGGACGGTGACCCTTCCTGGCCCGTTGATGTCGAGCAGATATGGGTCGACCGCGTTTTGGGCCACAGCCATCGCAAGCGCCGTGCAGAGCATGTCGCGATTATGGCCCCAGCCCCGGTGTTGTTTGGGCAAAGACGCGGCCTTCGTTCCCTCCCCCTTGGGGGAGGGTTAGGGAGGGGGTGTCATCAAGACCCGAACCCCCAAGCCCCCGAACTCCACAACCCTTATCCGTTTCGTGCCGCGAAGTCGGCCATGAACTGAGCCAACGCCGTTGCACCCTCTGGTGGAAACGCGTTGTAGACGCTCGCACGACAGCCGCCGACCGACCGGTGGCCCTTTAGTTCCACCATGCCGTTCGCCGCCGCCTCAGAGACGAAAGTGTCCGTCAAGTCCGCGTTGGCCAGCGTGAACGCGATGTTCATCCTCGATCGGTTCTCCTTCACGGCGTGCCCCTTGAAGAACCCGCCCGAGCCGTCGATCGCGTCGTAGATCGCTTTCGCCTTTGCCTCGTTTCGCTCCGCGGCCGCAGTAAGCCCGCCGTTGCGGGCCCAGTGTTCGAAGACAAGCCCGCACATGTACACCGACCAGCAGGGCGGCGTGTTCAGCATCCAGCCGTTCTCCGCCTGCACCCTGTAGTCCAGCATGGGCGGTAGCCCATCCGGCACGCGTTCGAGCAGAGACTCCTTGACCACCACGATCGTCGCACCCGCCGGGCCGCAGTTCTTCTGCGCGCCCGCATAGATCAGGTCGTACTTGGAAAAGTCGATCGGCCTAGAAAGGATGTTCGACGACATGTCGCAAACGACCGTCGTGCCAGGGAAGTCTGGGTCAGCCATGTAGTCGACTCCCTGGATCGTCTCATTCAGCGTGAAGTGGAAGTAGTCGGCCCCCGGCGTCAACTTCAAGGAAGAGTAAGCGGGTGCTCGGTCGTAGTTCGTCTCCTTGCCGTCAAAGACTCTGTTGATCTTCCCCGGAACTCCGGGCTTCACCGCTTTCTGACCCCAAGAGCCGGTCACCGCGTAGTCGGCCACTCCTTCCGGCCGCAGGAAGTTCATCGCGACCATCGTGAACTGCAACGACGCACCACCTTGTAGGAACAAGACCTTGTACGAGTCGGGCACGCCCGCCAGACTGCGGAACGAAGCCTCAGCCGCCTCGGCGATCTTCATGAACGCCTTGCCGCGGTGGCTCATCTCCATCACCGACATCCCCGCACCGTGCCAGTTCACGATCTCCTCGCGAGCCTGCTCCAGCACCTCGACCGGCATGACGCCCGGCCCGGCGGAAAAGTTGAAAACGCGATCGTACGGTTGGCCCATGTGCGGGATTTTATCCGCTCGCCCGGGCAGTCCCTGTGATATAAACCTCCCATGAAGTCCGCCCTTGCGCTGCTGGTCGTATTGGCCGTCGGCTGCTCGGGGTCTGGGCACAGCGCGGCCAAGCCGGGTGCGCCGCCGCTGGCTACTTCCTTCAAGGGAAAGCGCCTCGACAAGCCCAAGGACAAGGGCGACGTTCCTGCCTCAGTGCTCCAGATGGTGGGCGACGCCAGGCTCGTCCTCGACAAGAAGGCCGAGACCTTCATGCTCACCCACGAGGGCCACGTCCTCACCGGCAAGTACGAGTTCGACCAGGGCAAGGGGATCCTCGCCCTGCAAGTCCAGGAGGTCGATAGTTTTCCAGTCGCCGACCTGACCACCGTCGACCTGGCCGCAAACAAGGCCGCCAAGAAGTACCCCTCGACCGAGGATGACTTGGCCGAGATACGCGATCTTGCAATCGCCACGGACTGGACGTTCACCGACAAGTCGGGCGTCTTAACTTCGGCCAGCCCGGAGGGCTCCAGCCCCCGATACCAGTTCAGCCCCGACTAGGAGCGGGGCACAAATCCGACGCAAAGGAGAAAATCACACCGACAATATTGCGGGAGCCGTCGTAGACTAATAGAGGTTCGACCCTCGACCCTGATGAAGACCCTTGTCTCGCTCACATACGACGGTGGGCTCCTCTGCCACCTGGAGACCGCCCTGCCTCAACTGCAGGACAACGGCCTCAAGGGCACCTTCTACTGTGAGCCCGTCCCGCTCCTCGAGAACCTGCCCGAGTGGGCGAAGGCGCTCCAGGACGGACACGAGATCGGCAACGGAACGCTCCACGGCGCGGTGCGGCAGGACGGCACCCTCCCCGGCTGGACGATGGAGATGGTGCTGGACGACGTCAAGGAGGCGAAGTTGCTCCTGCAGGACCTGTTCCCGGAGCAGGACGAGCACACCTTCGGCCTGCCGTGGGGCCGGCCGCTCAGCGACGGGGTCGACGCGACGCCGGTCGTCCAACAGGTCTACGGCACGCTCCGCACGGGAGACTCCGGCCTGAACAAGCCGCCCATCGACCTGGCGCGCCTCAAATGCGTCAAGTGCGACGCCATGACCACCGAGGCGCTCATCGAACTCGCGGAGACCGCCCACAGGGAGAGCGCCTGGCTCATCTATGCGTTCGAGGGCGTCGGCTCGGGCGAGCGCGGCGTCGACGAGGAGGTTCACCGAGCGCTGTGCAACTGGCTGGCGCACGACCGGCGCTTCGAGACCGCCACGGTCGTCGGCGCAGCGGCCAGGGTCGGCGCGGCCGCGGCGAGGGCCGCAAAACTCGTTTGACCGTTCGCGTAAACTGACGCCCTGTGGAGCCGACCAGGTCAGAGTTCTTGTTCATGCCGGGCCCTTACTGGAGGCTCGCGTTTTACACGGTCACGTTCCTCTGCCTGGGATACGCTACATGGGTCTTCGTCCAACGCTCGAAGCAGTGGATGAAGGGGAAGCCCGTCACGTGGAAGTCCGACTGGGTCTGCAACGTCGCGCGCTACATCGTCGGACAGAAGAAGGTGCAGGGCAGCAGGCCGACCAGCGGCGCACCGATGCACCTCTCGCTCTTCTGGGGCTTCCTCTCGCTCTTCCTCGCGACGACGCTCCTCGCGGCGGCGACCTACGCGCCCGTGATCGGCATTCCCAACTTCCACAAGGGCCTCTACTACAAGATCTTCGAGACGACCTTCGACGTCACGGGCCTCTTCTTCGTCCTCGGCGTCGCGTGGGCGATCGTCCGCCGCTGGGAAGCGGTCAAGAGCGGAACGCCTCCGATCAGCCACACAAGATCCGACTGGTGGACGCTCGGCGTCCTGCTCATGCTCGGTCTGACCGGCTACCTGCTCGAGGCCGCGCGCATCGCCTCAAACCCGCAGCCCTGGGACGTCTCTTCGCCGGTCGGCTATCTCCTGGCGCGACCGATCAGCGGGCTTTCACCAGACGGTTACATCGCGGTCTGGTGGTTCCATGTCCTCTGGGTCTGGGCCTTCTTCATCAGCATCCCGCACATGCGCATGCGGCACATCGTCACTGCGACCCTGACCGCCGCAGGCAAGCCAGAGACCCCGATGGGACGCCTCGAACCGATCACGATGGAGCAGGTCGAGAGGACCGGCAAGATCGGCGTGGACGTGGCAGGCGAATTCAGCCGCTGGCACCTCCTCGCTCTCGACGCGTGCATGTCCTGTGGACGTTGCACTGAGGTCTGCCCGGCAAACGGCGTCGGCAAGTCGCTCAACCCCAAGGAGGTCGTCGCCGCCATTCACCAGACGGTCAGCACGGGAGAGAACGTCCCTGCTGCGGTGACTGAAGAAGCGCTCTGGGCCTGCACGACGTGCCACGCCTGCGTCGAGGCGTGCCCCGTCCTCATACCCCACGTCGGGCTCATCGTCGACGCGCGCCGCAACCTCGTCGCCGAAGGGAAGTTGAGCGGCACAGGCGCGGTCATGCTCCGCCAGGTCGCCAGCACCGGCCACGCGTGGGGCCAGCCGCAGACCGGCCGCGAGGACTGGATGAAGGGTCTTGAAGTCCCGCTCTGCCGAGACGGAAAGCCGTTCGAGTTCCTCTTCTGGGTGGGCTGCGCGGGTGCGACGGATCCGATGGCGGTCAAAACAACGCGCGCCGTCGCACAACTGCTCAAGAAGGCCGGCGTCAGTTTCGCGTGCCTCGGCAACGAGGAGGCCTGCACTGGCGATCCCGCGCGCCGAGTCGGTGACGAGTTCCTCTTCCAGGAGCAAGTTGGGAAGAACCAGAGCGTCTTTGAAAAGTACGGAGTGACCAAGGTCGTCACGGCCTGCCCGCACTGCATGAACACGCTGCGCAACGAGTACCCCGACTTCATGCAGCGCGCCGAGGTCTACCACCACACCGAACTTCTCAACCAACTGGTCCAAGAGGAGCGACTGAAAGCCGCCGACCCCGGCGACAAAGAGACCACCTATCACGACCCCTGCTATCTCGCGCGCGTCAACGGCGCCAGCGACGCCCCGCGCGGCATCGTCGGCGACCAGACCCACATGGACACCGACAACGCCGCCATCCTCCACGCGCTTGAAAGGGAGAGCGACGGAAGGCGACGCCTCGCCGAACCGGAGCACCACGGTCGCAAGACGCTGTGCTGCGGAGCGGGCGGCGGCCGCATGTGGATGGAAGAGGATCCAAGCCAGCGCCCGAGCAGCCGACGCGCCAAGGAACTGCTCGCCACAGGAGCCAAGCAGGTCGCCGTCGCCTGCCCCTTCTGCCGCATCATGCTAGACGCTGGGCTCAAGCAGGAGACCGACGAGGAGATTCGCCTGGTCGACCTCGCCGAGATGCTCCAAGAGGCGAACCAGTGATCACCGCGATCGGCATCGACGTCGTCGAGGTCGCCCGCGTCAAAAAGGCGATGCAGAAGCCCGGCTTCGTCGAGCGCATCCTCACCGAGGAAGAGCAGAAGACCTGCACGACCCCCGAACGCATTGCGGGCCGCTGGGCCGCCAAGGAGGCCGTAGCCAAGGCAGTCGGTATGGGTCTCGGATGGCACGACGTCGAGGTCCTCAACCACGAGTCCGGTGCGCCCTACGTCCGCTTCGGCCTGAAGAACCCTCTGTGTCAGGGCCAAAGGATCCACGTCTCGATCACGCACGAGAGCGCATACGCGGCGGCTGTCGCCATCGTGGAACTCGTTGGCGCACCTGTTTGACTCTTCACTGGACCTGCATGAGAGCGCTTTCGGGCGGGTCGGTTGCAACTGAGGGATCTCAGAACCCAAATCGACCCACGTCCGACCCGGACTTTAATCCCTCCTTAACGATCTGTCTGTATGGTCTTAACGTGGCTCGCTGTGGCGGGGCCACCAAAGCCGAAAGGCGATCAGAGGATCAACAATGCGAAGAGAAATCGTTTTCACAGCAGGGCTCGCCGCCCTCGTGCTTGCAAGTGGGTGCGGCAACCAGGTGCCGACCGGCGGTGCAACGGAGGTCACGCTCAACGGCGCTGGCTCGACGTTCGTCAACCCGGCCATGTCCAAGTGGGCGTACCAGTACAACATAGACCACCCGAACGTAACCATCAACTATCAGTCCGTCGGCTCGGGCGCGGGCATCTCGCAATACAAGGCGGGAACCGTCGACTTTGGCGCGACCGACGCCCCTCTTTCGGACTCTGACCTCGCTACGATGCCGGCGCCGACCATCCACATCCCGGTCGTCGCGGGCTGCGTCGTCCTCGCCTACAACATCCCAGGTGTCAATAGCGGACTGAAATTGGATAGTGACGCAGTCGCAGGTATGTTCCTCGGCAAGATCAAGAACTGGAACGACCCCAAGATCACGTCGCTCAACCCTGACCTCAAACTGCCGAGCACGGCGATCACGATCGCGCACCGCGCGGACGGATCCGGCACGTCGTTCATCTTCACCGACTATCTCTGCTCCGTCTCGACTGCTTGGGCGAACGGCCCCGGCAAAGGCAAGTCGATCAATTGGCCGGCAGGAGTCGGCGGAAAGGGCAACGAGGGCGTCGCCGGTCTCATCACCCAGACTCCAGGGTGCATCGGCTACGTCGAGTTCGCTTACGCGATTCAAGCCAAGATGGCTTATGCGACCTTGAAGAACCAGGCCGGAGCGTTCGTCGCGCCTTCCATCGATAGCACCTCGGCTGCCGCGAACGCCGCAGCAGACAATCTGAAGCAGGACGTACGGACTTCGATCGTCAACGGCAACTCGCAGGACGCCTACCCGATTGTCGGCTTCACCTACCTGCTCGTCTCCAAGACGCCGAAGGACCCCGCCAAGGCCAAGGCGCTCAATGACTTCCTGACCTGGTGCCTCGGCGACGGACAGAAGATGTCCGCCGACCTCGAGTACGGACCGCTGCCACAGTCGGTTCAGGACCTCAACAACCAGGCCCTACAGTCCGTCTCAATGCCGAGCAGTTAGACGGCCAACATCGCATAATAGCGAGTGATGGATTCGACCCAGACCGGCGCGGCCTCCCGAAGGCGGCGATTGGAGAGGAGCTCCGGTCTGGGTTCGTTGTTTGCGCTCATCAGGGAGAGGTCGTTCGAGTATCTATCCCTAGGGCTGGCATGCACCGTCGTCGTTCTGATCGGATGGATCGGCTGGCGGTT
>DATLWQ010000396.1:0-6251 GCA_035576225.1 Fimbriimonadaceae bacterium
CTACAGCAGAGCCTCCCGCCGCTCGAAGTCCGCCAGGACAAGACGAAGTTGAACAAACTCCGGTCGGAATACGACCACGTCCGGCGCCACGCGCCCGACAGCAAGGAAGCCAAGAAACTCAATGAGGAGATCGAAGCCCTCGAGGCCACCGTCGCCGAACTTGAAGAAGCGTGGCAGGCCGAAGAGAAGCCCGATGCGATCGTGGGCGAAGAGGAGATCGCGTCGATCGTCCAGAGTTGGACCGGCATCCCTGTCACGAGGCTCGTCGAGGCCGAGAGCCAGAAACTCCTACGTATGGAGGAGGACCTCCACAAGCGGATCATCGGCCAAAACGAACCGGTCACAGCCGTCGCACGCGCCATCCGGCGCGCACGAAGCGGCCTCAAAGACCCGAAGCGGCCGATAGCGTCCTTCGTGTTCCTCGGCCCCACCGGCGTCGGCAAGACCGAACTCGCCAAAGCGCTCGCCGAATACCTCTACGAGAAGGAGTCGAGCATGATCCGGATCGACATGTCCGAGTACATGGAGCGCTTCGCGATCAGCCGCCTGGTCGGTGCCCCTCCGGGCTACGTCGGCTACGACGAGGGCGGACAACTCACCGAGCAGGTGCGGCGCAACCCCTACGCCGTCGTGCTGCTCGACGAGATCGAAAAGGCGCACCCCGAAGTCTTCAACCTGCTGCTCCAGGTCATGGAGGACGGCCAGTTGACCGACAGCCAGGGACGCACAGTCGACTTTAGGAACACCATCGTCATCATGACGTCGAACGTCGGCGTCCGGCCGATCTCGCTCGAAAAGGGCCTCGGCTTCCGCGACGTCAAGGAAGACCCGAGCGACCCGAAGGTCTACGAGCACATGAAGAACCGGATGCTGGAAGAGATGAAGAAGACCTTCCGACCCGAGTTCCTCAACAGGGTCGACGAGGTCATCGTGTTCCAGCACCTCAGCCGCGACGAGATCCTTGAGATCGCCGACCTCTACTTGAAGCGCGTGAACGAGCAGGCGAAGGACCTCCAACTCAACATCCTGCTGAGCGACAAGGTCAAGGACCTGCTGGTGGACAAGGGCTACGACCCGAACCTCGGCGCCAGACCGCTTCGCCGCGCAGTGCAGCGCTACATCGAAGACCCGCTCAGCGAGGAACTCCTGCTCAGCCGGTTCAACGAGGGCGACACCGTGCTGGCGGACGTGGACGAAGAGGGCAACATCGTCTTCAAGCGAGGCGAAGCGGCGCTCGATGCGCTGAAGGAAGAGACCAAGGTTCTGCCGAACTGAGGTTGGCACTTTCGCCGCTGAGTCCTATACAATAGGACCATGCGTCCGATCAACGTCCTTTTCAAGTTCGTCATCATCGTCGGGGGGCTCGGCGCGCTCGCGTACTACATCATGCAGCGCATCCCCAAGACGCTCACGACGGAAGGAGAGGCGACGATCGTCGCCAAGCAGATCGCGGAGATCATCGGTCCGAGCAAGACCGAACTCTCGAACGTCGACCTCGCTTCGGTGGAATCAAAGATCAACTCGATGGCGACGATCCAACTGCCGCGAATCGAGCATGCTCTCGAGGGGCTGCCTAAGACGAACCAGAACGGCCTTGCGGCGGAACTCATCATGATGCGGTTCTTTGACCCGCGCCCGGACACCTACCGCTCGCAGATCGAGGGCGATCCGTGGACCGTCCTCAACGGCGTCTACAAACTCGGGCCGTTCACGATGGTGCGCGACGCGCCACCGACCGACATAGCGGCGATGATCAAGGCGTTCCAAGAAGGCTCGACCGCGCGTTGATCGCATAGGCCGCAAAGAACCGTGAATACTTGCACTCCTTGACTGCTCTTAGAAGAGTCGCGTCCTCTTCTCAGTCGTCGAGGCAGTCCCGGTCGGCGTCGTGGCTCCTGCGCACCTTACGGGTGGGAATGTCCAGCAGTTTCGGGCGCCTGCAATAGAAGCACCCGCAGAACGTGTGCGTGTTGGTGACCTTGCCGACCTCGCGCCTGCCCTTGCGCGTATCGGGGTCCATCCAGCGGGAGACGATCTCCCGGGCCCATTTCTTCTTTTTGGCTTCCTGCCTGGCTCTGAACTCGTGCGACCTCATGTTGCACCTCAGCCACCTATTGTAACGGCGTTTTCCAAGAACTGGGAGCGCATTTTCGCCTTGGTGACTTGTGTCAGGTATGGCAGCAACCAGGCGGTGGTTGGCCGTCTGGCTTGCTGCGTGGGGTGGGGGTCAGGCCGAGATGTTCAACTGTCCGGCTAGGGCGCCGAACAATGGGTTCGTTGAGGTCTGGTCGGCCGTCTGGCCGGACTGCGCCGTCCGGTCGTGATGGTGGTGATGGTGGCGACGGGTCTGCATGCTCTGCGCGATGCTGGCGAACGCCTTTTGCGCCGCGGAAAGGTCTCCCGCGTTGAGGGCGTTTGCGAGCGCCTGCATGGCGCTGGACATGGAGTTGGTCGTGCTGGCTCTCGTGGTCGACGTCGCGTTGTTCGAGCGTGCGGACTGGATCTTGTCGAACGCGGCCCTTGCCGCGTCGAGGTCACCGTTCTGCAGCGCTTTCGCCAGATCGTCGAAGTTCGACTTCATCTGCGCGCGTCGCGCCAGCCAGGGATTGTTGTTGACTGCCTGAGTTGAGCAGCCACAGCCACAGTTGCAAGTAATTTCTGATGGCATTCTTTGTTGCATCCGAGGGCGTGCCTTGGGCCAGCCGGCCTGGTGTTCGTTCCCCTCCGAGCCTCGGTCGCGCCGGTCTGATTTGGGGCGTCCTCCTTCTTGATCTCGGAAGTTGCCGAGCGCGTTAATAGGGTTCCCAGCCTCGGTGCTCGCAAAATCCTCTGAATTGACCTATTGAGCCCGGGATTCTGGAGTCCTTCAGTCAAAGTCACTGGAAAGCACGACTCCGAACCTGTCCCGGAGTTTCCGCACGTCCTCCCGGTCGCCCTCGTCCAGTTCGTAGCCCGCGTGGCAGAGCACCTGGACCTCCGGCGACAGGCACTGGAACTCGCGTCCGCCGACCCTGCCCCGGCCCAGGAACCCCTCGGGCGGGTACCTCCAACCCATCTCCTTGACCTCGCCGTCGATGCTTTGCGCCTGCCAGCCGCCGCCCTCCTCGTCGAACTGGACAGGGTGGATGTCGATCCTCCTGTCGCCCGTAGCGCCGAGAACGAAACTGCACGGAAACTCGTTTGTCTTGACCGGCTCGAATCCCTTTTCGCGCAGAGCATCGACCGCCTTCCGGACGTCGCCGTCCGCGTGCGCCAGATCGCGGGCGAGCGAGTCCCAGGCGATCACGAGGTCGAGGTCGTCGTGCTCGCGGGTCTGCTCTCCCAGCAGCGCGTCCACCCCCCAACCGCCGTCGAGCCATGCGGTGGCCCCGGCGTCCTCGATCGCCTCCATTGCATCGACCACGTCCTGCGCGGACATCGGCATGGGGCTAGTTTGCCCGAGACGGCGCTCGGCCCTACCTAGAGGTGACCGAGAACACCTGCTTGAACGAGCCACCGTCCGTCGTCTTCCAGACCCCTCCGTTCGCCGAGTCGACCAGATACGTGGTGGTAATGCTTGGGTGACCGAGGTTGTCGTATCCGGTCGTGCTGTACATCACGTACCGGTTGTTCTCGGTCATTCGGGCCTGTTCGGACTTGAACCCGGCAAGGAGGAAGAAGGCGACCGTGGCGACGACGCCGATGGCGATACCGATGAGCTTGTCTTTCATGTCACGGGTTAAGACGAACCCGAACCGCCGTAGATCCGCCCCTTCAATCGTTGAGGCTGTCGAGGTCGGCCGAGTCACTACGAAGCATGCGGCGTGTAGGTGTGCCGATGCGCCGTACCCACTTGCAGATGGAGCAGCCGCAGTAGGTGTGCGAGCGCGCGACCCGGCCGACCTGGCGCCTGCCTCTGGGCGAGTCAGGGTCCACAGACCAACTGGCGACGATCCCCCTCGCCCACTTTTTCTTCTTCTCGATCTGGTGTTGCTTGAACTCGTACGACCTCATGCCGCGACTCCTTTTCCTTATTATATGCGGGTGCGGTGGCACTCCCCGCGAAGTACCTCGCGAGTCTTATGTGCCAAAAGAAATCCTAGTCCTGCTCGCCGGCGACGAACGGCGAGGTGTAGTTCGGCGGCTCCTTGCCGATCCAAGCGTCGCGTGCCGGTTCCCTCCCCCTTGGGGGAGGGCTAGGGAGGGGGTGGAAACGGATTGCGCCCAGTTCGCTCGATACACCTGTGCAGAACATCCTTCGCGACGGCTGACGGATTCAAGAAACACTGCTGGGACGAGTACCGAATAGTCAGGATGCCATGCTTTTCCAGATGGCGGTCGCGCTCGTCATCGCGTGGAGAATCGTGCTGCCGTCCATCGACCTCGACGCACAGTTTCGCCTCGTGACAATAGAAATCCAGCGTGTAGGGACCGAGCGGCACCTCTCTCTTGAAATGGAAGCCAATGCGGTGCGCCCTGAGTTCATGCCAAATCCTCTTCTGCGACTCGGACATCGTGCGCCTGAGCCGCTTTGCGTTGTTCGTCTGCGGCTTGGTCGGTCTGGGGAGTTCTGAGATTTCATGACGATACCCCTCTACGTGTTGAAGCATGAAGTCACCCCCTCCCTAACCCTCCCCCAAGGGGGAGGGAACGGACGCGCGTCACGGCGTTACGTACCTGTCAATGGCAGAGAGAGCAAACCTAGCCGGGTGCTAATCCTGCTCGCCGGCGACGAACGGAGACGTGTAGTTCGGCGGCTCTTTGGTGATCCACACGTCGTGCGGATGCGACTCGCGCAGCCCCGCGTTGGTGATCTGCACGAACTCGGCGGTCGAGGCGAGTTCGTTCAAAGAGTGGGCCCCGCAGTAACCCATGCCTGAGCGCAGGCCGCCGACCAGTTGCGCCATCGTGTTCTCCAGCGGCCCCTTGAACGGCACGCGGCCCTCGACGCCCTCCGGCGCGGCGCCGGCCGTCAGTTTCTCCGAGAAGTACCGATCACTCGAGCCCTGCTTCATCGCAGCGATGGAGCCCATGCCGCGGTACACCTTGTACGCGCGGTTGCGATAGATCTCCGTCTCGCCGGGCGACTCCTCGCACCCCGCGAACATGTTGCCCATCATGACGGTCGAAGCGCCCGCCGCGAGCGCCTTCACCACGTCGCCGGAAGAGCGGATGCCGCCGTCGGCGATGGTCGGCAGCCCGAGTTTGTTCGCCTCCTCGCAACAGTCCATCACAGCCGTAAACTGCGGAACACCGATCCCCGCCACGACGCGCGTCGTGCAGATCGATCCCGCGCCGATCCCGAGCCGCAGCCCGTCCGCACCCACCGCGTGCAGGTCGCGCACGCCGTCCCTGGTCGCGACGTTGCCCGAGACGACCTTGAGATCCGGAATCTTCTTCTTGAGCATCTTGGTGCAGTCGATCACACCCTTGCTCTGGCCGTGCGCCGCGTCGATCACCACAAAGTCGACGCCCGCGTCGTGCAGCGCCTTCGCGCGCTCATAGGGCTCGCGCAGAGGTCCGATCGCCGCGCCGACGATCAGCCTTCCCTTCTTGTCCTTCGTCGCCTGCGGGTGCCGCTTGACCTTCTCGATGTCCTTGATCGTGATCAGGCCCTGCAGCCTCCCGTTCTTGTCGACGATCGGCAGTTTTTCGATGCGGTGCTGCGCGAGAAGTTCCTGCGCCTGGTCGAGCGTCGTGCCGGGCGCGCTGGTCACGAGCCCCTCGCTCGTCATGCGCTCCCGGATCTTCTTCGAGTAGTCGGTCTCGAACCGGATGTCGCGGTTGGTGAGGATGCCCACCAACCGGTCGTCCTCGTCCACGATCGGCACGCCCGAGATGTGGAAGTGCGACATCAGTTCCGTCGCGTCCTGGATCGTCTTGTCCGCCGTGAGTTTGATCGGATCCGTGATGATGCCGTGCTCGGACCGCTTGACCCTGTCCACCTGGTCGGCCTGCTCGTCGATGGACATGTTGCGGTGGATCACGCCGACCCCGCCCTCGCGGGCTATCGCGATCGCGAACCTGGCCTCGGTGACGGTGTCCATCGGCGCGCTGACGATGGGGATGTTGAGGCGCATTCCGGGCAGAAACTCGGTCGAGGTGTCCACTTCGCTGGGCACGACCTCTGTCCTCCGGGGCACCAGGAGGACGTCGTCGAAACTAAGCCCCAAGCGGAACGGTTCTGCCATATGGTGCATCCCATTATGCCCAATCCTTGGCTCCTGCCTGGGCAGGGTGCCTGTGGTAAACAGCCCGGAATGGAATACCGC
>DATLWQ010000397.1:0-16639 GCA_035576225.1 Fimbriimonadaceae bacterium
CGGGGTCGGCGGCCGTCTCCAGCGCTTTGTGGGCCTCGTGGGCGGCCTCTAGGAGCGCGGCGCCCTCGGCCGAGTCGAGTTTGGAGGCGTCCACCTCGCTCGGGGCGACCTTGGCTGGGATCTCGATGCCTTTCTTGATTGCGGCTGCAACGATGTTGATCGGTCGCGTGGCGGTCTGGACGAACTCAATGTCGAGTGCGGCACCGGACATGACCTTGAGCCTAAGCGCAAACTCCTTTGGCACGAGGGTCGCCTCGGGAGATCGGTCGAGTAGTGCGGCCTCCATGACATCGTGGGCCGCGTCAGGGTTCGTCGCCTCGTACCTGCCTGCGAAGAGTTCGGCAAGGCTCTTGAACGCCGCCGCGGCGTCCAGTTCAAAGCCTTGGGACTTGTAGAGCGAGAGCGCGGTCTCGAACGGCCCCTGGAACCCGCCCTGAGGGAGGGTGACGTGGCCGGCGGCGCCGACTAGCACCGTTGCGGCCCTGCGGAGGCCGTAAGGGTCGCTGGAGCCTGAAGGGGCCTGGCCGATCCCCAGGTAGCCCGCAAGTTTGTCGAGGCTTTCGGCGATTGCTACACAGAGCGATGTGTGCCCAGCCTTTATGGCGAGGTTAAGGTCGTATTGGGAGGCGATCGCGGCGCAGACCTCAGGTTCGAATCCCTCGCGCTTGGCGTACTCCGCGCCGACGACGCCCTGGAGGGAGGCAAGTTCGCTCACCAGGCCGGTGCTCAGGTCGGCCTTGGCGTAGAGGCCCGCTTTGGCCGCAAGGTTTGCGTCTGCGGCCTTCATGCCAGTCACTTCGGCTACTCCGCGCGACAGTGCCGAAATCCGGTCTGCGCGCTGCCTGACTGTGCCCAGACCTTCTGCGAACGCCATCCGCTCGGTAAGGGCCAGGAAGTCGTTCATGGTCTTGCCGGCGTCCTCCTGGTAGAAGAAGCGCGCGTCATTAAACCTGGCGCTTAGCACCCACTGGTTTCCGCGGCGTACCGCCTCCTCTTGGCCGCCGTTCCGGACTGAAACAAAGGCGTTCGTTAGGTTTCCTGACGAATCTCGAACCGGGAAGAAGCGCTCGTGCTTGGCCATGGCGGTGACGAGCACGGGCTCTGGGAGATCCATGTACTCTGCGGGGATTTCCCCGAGCGTCGGCATCGGCCATTCGGTGAGGAAGACGTTCTCTTCGACGAGGTCGTCGGGCAGATCGGGCACGCTACCCCCTGCGACTTTGGCAGCGCCCTCCCGGATCAGTGTCTCCCGTGCGGCCGGATCCGGCTCGACCTTGCGCTCGCGGAGGCCAGTGACCAGCCCTCCGAGGTCCTTGGCCTCAAACGGGCCAGGAGACTCGAAGCGGTGGCCACGGCTCTCGAGCCCGCTCTTGACCCCCTCGACCTCGAACTCGACCGGCTCGCCGCCCAGCGAGGCCACGATCCAGCGGATCGGTCTGGCGAACCTCATGCGCGAGGCTCCCCAGCGCATGGTCTTGGGGAAGGTCAGGGCGCGAACGGACTCTGGCAACACCTCGGCCAGGACCTGGCCGGTAGGTCTGCCCTTGACCTGCTTGGTCACCCACACGTATTCGTCTCGCTTTTCAACCTGGGAGGGATCGACGCCCTGACCTCGGCAGAAGCCTTCGAGGGCCTTAGTCGGCGCTCCGTCGGGCCCATAGGCGGCAGACAGGGCTGGCCCGCGCTTTTCCTCCACCGAATCTGGCTGTTGATCGGCAAGACCAGCCACCGACAGGATAAGCCGGCGTGGCGTACCCATGGAGACCGCGTCCCCATGCCCAAGCCCGGCGTCCTTGAGCCTCGCGAGAACCTGATCCTGGAGTTGTCCATAGGCGGAGCGCACCGAGTCGGCCGGAAGTTCTTCGCAACCGAGTTCAAAGAGCAGGTCGGGCATGCCAGGCAATTTTACCGTCCGAATTTAGCGGGGCCGGGGGAGATCGGCGGTTCAAACCAAGTAGAATGACGGGAGCCCATATGGACTGGGCAAAGTAACGTTACGGAAGGATCTATGATGAAGCGACTGCTTGTTATTGCGTCTCTGGCGATCTCGGCGTTAGCGAGCGCCCAGGACAGCTCGATCGGAAACCCGGTCAACATCTCGTTCCGTGCAGGTTTTGTGTACTCCCTCGACAACTTTACACGGAACGTCACGGGCAACCTGATCGGCGTCGGCGCCGAATACTACCTACAACGAAGCCTCTTCGCGGACGGCGAGACGACGCTCAGCGCAGACTGGATGGGTCGTGGCCTCAACGGTGACAAGGGCAACATGTTTCCGATCTTCCTCAACCAGCGGTGGTATGTGAGCGGCGACTATGAGGACGCCAACAGGACGTACTTCTACCTTGGTGCAGGCGTCGCGATCATTGACGTCGTGAGCACGAACACCGTTGCCGCCGGGCGCTTCGGCGTTGGTGCGGAGTTCGGGACACACTTGTTCGGCGAACTGACGCTGGTCTATAGCGACTCTTCAGCGGGTGCGCGCGCGAGTTCAGTGGGCGCCTATCTCGGCTACAGGTTCTGACAGCCGACCAACCTCTTTCGAAGCCGGTGCGCAGTGCGCGCCGGCTTTACGATTTAATGACCGCTTCGACGGCGGCTTCGAGTTCGGAGTCCGGGACGCGCTCGACGCCCTCGACAGTAAGAATGCTGGCAGACGGCAGACGCTTGAGGAACCCGCCTGTCGCAGAATCGAGGTCAGAGGCGATGTCCAGCATGCGGAGCCCGTCGAGAAGGACCTCCTCCTGGCTTCGCGTCGACCAGTGCCCCTTCGTCCGTGCAAGGTACTCGAAGACTCCCCGGATGCGCTCCGAGCCCGACCCTGCGCACGCGTACTCGGCACCGCGGAACCTCGCGCCAGCGAGGTCGAAGAAGTAGATGCCGAACTCGGCTGCACGGCGGTCGTAGGTGGCGGCGATGGGCAAGAACACGCCTCCCCCCTCCGCATTGACCATATTGGCAGACAGCGCCTTTGAGATCTCCATGAGTTTGCCCTCTGCCGAGATCTCGTGGAGGTTCCTACGCTCATAGAACTTGAAGGCGTGCTGGAGATACCGGCAGACCTCGATCGATCGTGCAAAGGCGCCGCTGATCGCGACAAGGGTGCGGCGGTCGAGGTGGACGATCTTCTCCGCCTTGTCATACATGATGAGGCTGCCCATGGTCGCTCTGCGGTCGGCGAGCATCAGGACGCCTTTGTCGAAGCGGAGGCCCAGGACGGTCGTTCCATGAGTCTCGCCCGTTGCAGGCAGGCGCGACGGATCGAACCCGACGAGCCTGGCAAAGTCTACAGGAGACTGAACGTTCATTGTCCTGACCGCTGCCTGTACTTTTTGGCCTGGTCAGGATCGACGCGCTTCATGCGCTTGAAGAGTTCGTTGGGCCCGCCGGGCTTTTTGACGTCGGGCTTGCTCGGGCCCTCGTCGTCCCCGAACTTGCGGTCTGGGCCGCTGTCCTGTCTTCGAGTGAGTCTGTCGGCGTAGGTCATTGACATCGCTCCAGTTGCATTATGAATTCTTCTACGGTCGTGCAGTCGTCTAACGTCGCCGGATAAGTGGCGTCCGGCCTAAGCAACACCGTCTTATCCCCGAAGGTCAGGGAGCCCCAACTTGCCGTCGCGAGGCTGTCGCGAAACTTGGTCACTGCTATGGAGCGCGCGCGCGCACGGGTGTCCTCGCAAATCTGGCGAGTGCGCTTGTCGACCATGTCCTCTGCAGGTTCGGCGTCGACGGCGCCCATTTGAACCAGCGCGTGGAAGAGC
The DNA here is from genome assembly GCA_035576225.1 of Fimbriimonadaceae bacterium. GTDB lineage: Bacteria > Armatimonadota > Fimbriimonadia > Fimbriimonadales > Fimbriimonadaceae > JADFMN01. The sequence goes on from DATLWQ010000397.1 coordinate 3,761, forward strand.
CCCTCGCCCTTGTCGATTCGGTGGTATTCGAGGTCGATGGACTGCATCGAGGGATCCCGAAGTTTCTTGCCCTCGGACTCGGCGTACTGCAACAGCACGTCTCGCTTGGCCGCCCAGTCTACGCTGCGTTTGAACTCGTCGGGCCTTTCGAACCTTGCTGCGAGCAGCCTTCGTGCCGTCTTTGCCGCGTCGGCGAGTTCTGTGTGCAAGCAGTCCTCGCTGTCGGCCTGTAGTCGCTCGAACGAGTCCAGGTATGACTCGATAACCTGGCGCGCGGTCGTCCACGAGGCACCTTCGAGCGTGATCCTGCCTTCGCCGTCCACATCGCGGCTCACCTGCATGAAGGAACGTACCGGGTCTGCGACGTTCCATTGCGGAGCATCTCCGCGCTCGACGAGGTGAAGCGCTATCTTGACGAGCGCAAGTTTGAGCAGCGTTGCGGTGGACACCATGTTCGACTCGCCGCAGATGACGTGCAGACGCATCCATTTCGCGGGGTCGGCGTGTGGCTCGTCCCGGGTGTTGAAGACTGGCCTGCGGTACAGCGTGTCCACGCTGAGCGGCACCGTAAAGAAGTCCGCGCGCTGCGAGATTTGAAAGTCGCACCACCTCGAGCCCTCTGCGCCGACCTTGCCCGCTCCGGTGAGTACTTGACGCGCTATCAACAGGGGCATCAGCCCTTTGACGAGCGATTCGACCGCGACCGATCGCGGCACGAGATACGACTCGTGGGTCCCGTACGAAGCGCCGTGAAAGTCGGTGTTGTTCTTATAGACTCTAACTTCTCTCCCGGTCTCCTCTTCGTAGGCCAGAGCGGCCGCAAGGATTGCACGGTCTCCGGCCCGATCATGGAGGACCGTCTCGTGGACCGACCACGTCTCAGGCGTCGCGAATTCTGGGTGGCCGTGGTCGTTGTAGAGCCTCGCGCCGTTAGTCAAGACCCGGTCTGAGCGAACCTCGTCAATCGTGCCGTGCGACCTGCCATGGTCGAAGTGGGCGTCTTGGGGGTCGACGCTAAGCGACTCAACTTTGAAGCCGCGCAGGTCGTTGCGCGGAGACTCGAAACGCTGATCCCAAAAGGAAAGGCACTCGCCGGGATAACTCCCGATGAGCGCCTTCGCGTCATCGATCTGGTCCTGCGGTCCGCGTCCGGCCACCGAGAAGCCGTACTCAGTGTCCAAGCCCGCGAGGACCGGTCGCATTATTTTCTGAACACTCGGAACTGCCCAGTCAGCGGGAACGGGAAGTCACCGGGAACCGTGCCAGACGGGAAGGTGAACGTTCCGCTCGTCACCTCGCCGTTGGCGAAGATGAAGTCGCTGAGCGAACCGACTGCCGGGTTGATCTCAAGGCCCGATACGATGTCCTTGATCCTTGTAAGCCGGATCTCGTTCGCGTTGGCACCAGAGAACCTCGCCGGACCCTGCCAAAGCGCAACGACGTTCCCAGCCGGGTCGCGCTTGATATAGACGGCCGTGAACACCGTGGTGTCGTTCCGGCTGTTCGGGAATATGATCATCGCATAGTCGCCGATGTTCGACAGAACCTGCGTATACGGCCGCCACCGGCCCTGCAGTGAGACGATCAAATGCGAAAGTGGATCGATCTGGCTCGGATCGGGCTCGAAGAGGGTGTACGTTCCATCAGTCGTCACTCCGCCGATCGTGATAGGCGGCTGGATGACTCCCTGATCCTTGTTCTCGTCGGCAAGGATCTTCGGATCCAGAATCTGGAACGAGCCGAAGGATCCCGTGCCCGCGGACAGGGCAATTGCGTCGCCGCTGTACAGAACCATGTCGGCGTCGGGCCCGCTGTTGGCCATGTTCGGTCTGTCTAGACCGCTCATTGCCGTCATGTCGAACGCGACGTAGTCGCTAAAGACGCTCTCAATGTTTCCGGAAATCGGATCGAGGTTCTCGGTCTCGAACTGCGTGCGGTCAAAGTCGGGGAGGCCGGTTTGACTGTCGAGTGTGCCGGGCACGATCGCATCGTTCATCGAGAACTGGAGTACAGAGTCCCGGCCCCGCGCGATGGTGACGTCCGCCGGAAACGCTGGAAGGATGCCCATCGGCGGCCCCCCCCAGTTGACTGGGTTGCCATTCGTGTCTGTGCCCGAGACAGCATAGATCGTGAGAGGGAAAAGCGAATAGTGTTTGAATGCCGCTCCAGTTGGCACCTGGAACTGGTCGCTGACCGAATAGAGTTGATAGGAGTTCGCCGTGAGTTGGATTTGCTTTGTCGTGAGGGCGACGTCGAAGTCGTCGTTGCGGACGTTGATCGCGCCAATCGTGATCTGGAGGTCGCCCGGGCTCCTTCGGCCCTGGCCCGACACTGCGGTCCATTGGAGTCCGGAACCACTGGGCAGGTTAACCGACGGTGGGAACACCTGGCTTGTGTTGCCGCCGGTAGTACCGCCGCCACCGCCTCCTGTTCCACCGCCGCCGCCGACGCCTGATCCACCACCACAACCCAGCGCAATGGCACCGGCAACGAAAACGATCCACCAATTCCTCAAATTTGAGTACCTCACTGCACGAACGCTCCAAGATGATACTTGCTTCTGGTCCCAGGTAGCAAGCAAAAGGCAGTATCTCAGGCTCAAACCGCCCGCGATTCGCGCTTAAGACTACTCGATTTGGACGTAACTGAGGGGCTCTTCCGTTCGATTCAAGCGGCCCTGGCGTCCGGCCCTGCCCGCAGGCTCAGGCCAACCCGGAGTTTGTCCGCGGCATATGAGAGCACTTCTGGCTTGTCGGAGAGTTTGAGGAGGGCGCCTTCCAAGGTCAGTTCGTCGAGGTCCGGTGTGGCTGTGGCGAAGCCCATGTTGCCACCCACTGCCGCGACAGCGGTCAGGGCGGCCCGGAACAACTTCTGGTCCATCTTCATGAACAGCGGGTTGGACTCGTGGACCCTCGCGAACTCGGCGATCGACTCCGGGAAGCCGTAGAGGCTGAGGAGGGCCTCGCCGACCGCGCCGTGGTCGAAGCCGAGAGACTCTGCCTCGAACTCGTGGATCATCCGGCTAGTCCGGTTCGCTGCCAGGGCGCTATAGACGTCGGGGAGCGCATAGGTGAGGGCAGCAAGGCCGCTCTCGGCGAGAAGCGCCGTAACGAACGCCTCGTCGGCGTCGACGATGTGCCGCTCGGTCATCCAGGCGGCGGTCTCCGCGCTGGCCCAGGCGGTGGCGATCATCGGCGCACCCGAGAACGAGGCACGGGCTGTGCAGGCGACTACCACGTCGATCCAGGACGCGACCACGGCGGCACGCCAGAAGCCTGTGTCGCCGATCTCGGCGTGGGCACTGTCCAGGTTCGAATGGCGCTCGCCTGGCCGCCTTTCAACGTTGACGACGGAGAGGACCAGGCTGGAAAAGTGCTGGTTGGTGCCTACGATCCGGCCAATGACCGACCCGCGCAGCCCTCTCGATCGGACTACGCCCGAGGCCCTGACCAGCGCCTGGTCGACGTACCTGTCCGACTGGAGCAGGCAGGCGACCTTGCGAGGCATGGCCCCGATCTCGTCGTTTGGCAAGCGAGTCATTCGTCCCCGACATTGGAATTGTTGGCACCCTGCCCGGTAGCCCACACCCTGGACCGCTGGATTTGCCTCAGGGGAACCCAGGCTGGAAGGTAATCTCACGGTCCTTCGATGAAACGCCAAGGTCTACTCGACCTCAACGAGGCCGTCCAGCATCCGGGCAAGAGACTTCGGTTCGAGGTGACGACGAGCCTCACAGAAGAGGAGGATCTCGACCTGACTGAGCCCGTCACGGGCGAATTGACCGCCCAGAGCACCGGCAACATCTTGCTCCTGCGCTCGACTTTCCGGGCGAAGTGCATTATGGAGTGCGCGCGCTGCGGCGAGCCGATCCCGCAAGTCGTCGACTTTGAGATGGCGGACGAGTTCCAGGTCGAAGGGATCCCGGCCTGCTACGGCACCGGCGAGTTCGCGAAAGTGGTCGAGGAGGAGGACTATCCGCTGTTCGTCAAGAACTCCCTGGACCAGGACAGTTACGTGCGGCAGGGACTCATCGTGAACTTGCCCAGTCAGCCCCTGTGCGAGTACGGATGGGAGGGACCGTGCCCGAAGGCGAAGGCAGGCTCCCCGCGCGAGGGCGCGCACGGCCACCCTGCGATGCAGAAACTGAAAGACCTTGTCCATCCGGAGGACGATTGAGGATCGCAGTCGATGCCATGGGCGGCGACGACGCCCCAAAGGCAGTCGTACACGGTGCCGTGCAAGCAGCAACTCATTTGGACGGCGGGATCGTCCTGGTGGGCGACCCGGAGGCGATCAAAAGGTGCGTCAACGGCCCACTGCCGAGCAACGTCGACATCCATATGGCGACCGAGGTGATCGGCATGGACGAAAAGCCGATGGAGGCGATCCGCAAAAAGAAGGACTCTTCGCTGGCCGTCGGCGTGCAACTGGTGAAGGAGGGCCACGCCCAGGCGTTCCTCTCGGCGGGCAATACCGGCGCGGTTACCGCGGCGAGCCTGCTCTCGTGGCGGCAGATCGAGGGAGTGCACAGGCCCGCGATCGCGAGCCCGTTTCCCAACCATCGAGGGCAGTTCCTGCTGCTGGACGCCGGCGCATCGCCGGACGTCGATCCGATCCACCTGCTGGAGTTCGCCGTCATGGGCCGCGCCTACGCGGAGAGCGTGATGGGCCGTAGGGACCCGAAGGTGCACCTGCTCAACATCGGCGAGGAGCCCGGCAAGGGCAACGCCTTCGCGAAGCAGGCGTACGAACTGCTCTCCGGCCACGAGTGGTTCGCTGGAAACATCGAGGGCAAGGACATGTTCAGCCAGGATTGCGACGTCGTTGTGTGCGACGCCTTCGTCGGGAACATCGTGCTCAAGACCGCCGAGGGTGTCGGCGAGTTCATCATGGACGAGATCAAGGCCTCGGTGCCGAAGGGAATCGGCAGGCTCGCCTTTCTACCGCTCAAGAAGGCGCTCGCACCCTTGCGGAAAAAAGTGGACTACGCGGAGTACGGCGGTTCGCCCCTGCTGGGGTTGAACGGCTTGTGTATCATCTGTCACGGCAGGAGCAACGCGAAGGCGATACGCAACGCGATCATGATCGCGGCGACCGCCCTCAAGAACGAACTCGTCCCGAGCATCTGCAAGGCCATCAGCCAGGAAAAGAAGTTAGACTAGATGAAAGTGCGCGCAGTCATCCACGGAGTCGGCCATTGCGTCCCGGAGCGCGTGCTGAGCAACGCCGATCTAGAAAAACTCGTCGAGACCACAGACGAGTGGATCATGCAGCGCACGGGGATCAAGGAGAGGAGGATGTGCTCCGACGACGAGGCGTGCAGCGACCTCGCCATCGGCGCAGCGCAAGAAGCGGTGCAGGACGCGGGAATCGACCCTGCCGATCTCGATCTTGTGGTCGTGGGCTCTGTCACCGGGGACATGCAGTTCCCTTCCGTTTCGTGCCTGGTGCAGGAAGCGATCGGAGCAACGAAGGCGGGTGCTTTCGACGTCGGGGCGGCGTGCGCAGGATTCATCTATGCGTGCAGCACTACGGCCGCGATGCTCGAGGCGGGGCGGTACAAGAACGCCCTCGTGATCGGCGCTGACGCGCTCACGAAGTTCGTCGACTTCACCGACCGCTCGACGTGCGTACTGTTTGGAGACGCGGCTGCGGGCGTCGTCCTGAAGGCCGAGACCGACACCGACCGCGGCGTGATCGATTCCGTGCTGTGCAGCGACGGGGGAGGAGCGAAGCACATCAACCTGGAACTCGGAGGAACGCGGTACCCGGTGGGCAAGCCGTATTCAGCCGAGGCGAGCCCCTACATCTACATGGCGGGCTCGGAGGTGTACCGGTTCGCGGTGAAGGCGATGGGCGACGCGTGCTGCCGACTGCTCGACAAGGCAGGGATGACGGTCGACGACGTCGACCTATTCGTGCCGCACCAGGCGAACATCCGCATCATCCAGTCGTCGGCGGAACGGCTCGGGCTGCCCGACGAGAAGGTCTTCTTGAACGTGCAGAAGTACGGCAACACGAGCGGTGCCTCCATCCCGCTCGGGCTGTATGAGGCCGCGAAAGAGGGTCGGCTCAAACGTGGGATGGTCGTCATGACCGTCGGCTTCGGCGCCGGGCTCGTCTGGGGCGCAAACCTGATCCGCTGGTAGGCAAGAGTCCTGAGCCGAAAGCACCTCCTGACTTAGAGCGGGGCGAAGAGGTCGACCGTGTGTCCATCCGGGTCTGAGACCTGCGCATAGCGCTGGCCCCAGAAGGCGTCCCACGGCTCTTTCTTCCCCGAGAAACCTGCTGCCAAAACGCTCGTGTAGGTCGCGTCAACATCGGCGGGGGAGTCGCAGAGGAACGCGAGGCCGATACTGTTGCCGTCTGGCCGTTTCCAATCCGGGTCGAAGGAGCGAACCACCTCTTCGGTGTCCAGCATGAGGCGAAGGCCGTTCGGGAGCGTGGCTTCCAGGTGGTCGTCGTCCGCATCTGGGAACGGCACGCCAAGAAGGCGATAGAAGGCGACAGAGCGAGCCAGGTCGGAGGCTACAATGCCGACGGCATCAAGGCGGGCAGACATGGTGTGAATCTACCCATAATGACAGACGCTTGTCTACGCTTTCTGGGGAAGAATCCTGATTCTTCGGTCGGGATCCTGGCCGATGGCCTCGCTCGCCACCTTCTGCTTCTCAAGTTCCTTGTGCTGGAGCTTCCTGACCCTGGCGCTCTGCGGCGAAAGATCGACGGCCTTGCCGGTGCGGCGCATGTTCTCGATGCCGCGCGCGACCTCCTGCAGCGCGTCCTCCTCTGCCTGCTGGGAGCCGGAGAAACTGCTGACCACTTGGTCGAGGGCAAGCGATATCTGGCTAAAGGTGTTGGACTTGACCACCACAGTCGGGATCGGTCTGTTCAGGTCGCGCAGTTTCTTCGGCTTGTTCTGGAACGTCGACCTGATCGCGATGACAGCGTCCGCCTGGGCGATGTCGTTGGTGATGTAGGCGGGCGCGTTGGACTCGCGGATGGCGCGCTCAAGCCTGGTGCGGGCGATGCCGTAAGGGTAGACGCGCACGACGATGCGCTGCTTCTTCTCGCGCGGTCGGACAGGACGCACGTCATCGCCCCGTGGCGGGCGCTCGGGCTTTGCCGCGAGCGATGGGAACCTCTCGTTGAAGCCGGGCTCCTCGATGTCGGGCGCAGACTCCTTTTGCACGACCTCGACGTCGCCCGACGTTGTGCGGACGCGGATCTCGGGCCGCGGAGCAATTCCACGGAGCATAAGGTCGACGGTCTTTTGCACGTCGTGGTGGACGGCGAGCCGGTCGAAGTCGTGGAGTTCGATGACGACGTCGAACGTCGGCGGTGCCTTGCGCTCGAGGACTGTCTTCTGCGTGCCGCGCCTACGCGCCTCGTCGTCGCTGAGGGTCACCGCCTGGATGCCTCCGATGAGGTCGCACAGCGACGGGTTGAGCATGAGGTTCTCGAGCGACTGGCCGTGGGCTGTCGCAATGAGTTGGACGCCGCGCTCGGCGATGGTCCGCGCAGCGAGCGCCTCGGCCTCGTTTCCGATCTCATCGATAACGATGACCTCGGGCATGTGGTTTTCGACCGCCTCGATCATGACGTTGTGCTGGAGCGCGGGAACCTTGACCTGCATACGGCGCGCGCTGCCGATCGCGGGGTGCGGCACGTCGCCGTCGCCGCCGATCTCGTTGCTCGTGTCGACGATGACGACCCTTCGCTGCGCCTCGTCGGCGAGGACCCGTGCGACCTCGCGGAGCTTGGTCGTCTTGCCGATGCCCGGCCTTCCGAGCAGCAGGATCGACTTGCCGGAGCGAACGATGTCGTCGATGATGTCGATCGTCCCTTCGAGCGCCCGTCCGACGCGGCAGGTCAGGCCTATGACGCGGCCGTGGCGGTTTCGGATGGCGGAGATTCGGTGGAGGGTGCGCTCGATTCCGGCGCGGTTGTCGTCGCCGAACTCGCCGAGCGACTTCACGACGTACTCGATGTCGTGCTCTGACACGACGATGCCCGGCCAGCGCTCGACGCTGTCCAGGAACCGCGCCTCGGCGGGCCTCCCGTAGTCGAGGACGACCTCGATGAGGTCGCGCAGGTCGGTGCGCTCGTGCAGTTTTGTGCGTACGACAGGGGGAAGGACCTCGAGGAGTTTTGAGAGCCCATTCAGTTGGTTCGCCATGGCGAGTTACCTATTTTGACGAATGAACGGGGGTTGGTTGCTCAGGGGCCCGAGCCCAGACTGCCCCGTACATCTATGTTATTCCACTCTTAAGGTTCAGGACTGCCGCTCAGGTTCGGCCTCCCGTGCCTCCGCCGGTGGAACCACCGCCTGACTTGGTCGGGACTTCGTCCTCGTCGAAGAACATCTTGGCAGACATGTTGGTTCCTTGCATGGACTTGTCGCCCTTGCGGGTGGAGAGTGTGACGGTGGACGCGACGTATTGGTCACCGATCGAATAGAAGACCTTGACGTCCTGCTGGTCTTCGGGGCTCTTGAGGGTGAGCGTCTCCTTTTCGCCGTCATAGAAGCCCGAATCGGCCCAGCCAAGACGCCAGCCGTCCTCGAGGTCTTGGCGAGCGAAGGGGCTGCCCGTTATGTCGGCGTGCCGCTCGCCCTTTTTGTACCAATACTCGATCTTGTCGGCTATGACCTTGATCGGATACTTGCGGAGGTTGTCGGTGTCGCGCAAGAGGTCGACCTGCTCCTTGGTCGCGCCTTGCGGGTTCGTCTTGAGCGAGTCGGGGGTCACGCGGTCGATGGTCGGGAAGTCGGTCTCTTCGGCCTTGTCGTTGTCCTCGGCCTTGACGACCATACGCACGTTGCCCGTGAAGACGGCGCGGCGCTCCTTTCGATAGACGACGGCTTCGTCGCAGAGCATGTTTGCGTCGACGCCGAAGTACTTTACGTCGCCCTTCGCGTCCAGTACGTCAGTCTCCTTTGTGTAGTAAACGTCGTTGGCTAGCACGATCACTTCGCCGTCCGTCGCCCTGGCGTTTGTAAAGTGCTGGACTTTGCCGTCATCGGTCTGGGAGAACTTTTCACCGTGTATCTCCCAACGCTTGCGCTGACCTTCCTGGACCGCATCCTGCAGTTCGCCCTTCCAAACGACGTTCGATGCGGAGACGTCCTTAGTCGATGTGTTGAGGCTGAGGTCGGCGGCTTCGACCTTGCCGTCGTTGAGCGTTCCGTGCACCGAACCGTGGACGAGAAGGGTCTTGTCGGACTTGTTATAGAAGAACTTGTCGGAGACGAGGTCCATGTCCTTGTTCACGACGTGCGCGCCGGTGTCGGCGGAGAGGCGTTCGAGGAAGTAGAAGTAGGTCGCCTGCTTCATGTCGAACTGGAACGGGTCCCCGTCCTCCGGGTGGAAGTGGCCGGCGCTGACGTCGGTCATGAAGACTTGCGACCTATCGCGACGGACTGCCACGTCGGCCACGTGCGCAGAGACGGCGAGCCGCCCGCTTTCGTACGCCATCATGTCCACGTTGTTGAGGGTCACCCCCATCTCTGCTCCGAGGGGCACGCCGGTGCTGTGGAACTTCGCGAAGGCGTCTGCGCGGAGCACCTGGCTCATCCACAGGTAGCCCCCGCCCACGACGGCGAGGCCGCCCAGGACAGCCGCTGCTGACCTCAGAGCCGATCTAAGCGATTGTGACATTGACTATCTTTTGGACGTTTGGCGAGGTGACGGTGACGTTGGCGGACCCAGACTTGGCGCCGTTGGTCGCCTGGATCGTATAGATCCCTGCGCCGATCCAGAACTGGTAGTGGCCGCTCGAGTCGGCCGTCGTCGTGCGCACGACGGTGGTGCCGTCCAGCAGTTCCACAGTAGCCCCGGCACCGTCGCCTACGGGCATGATCGTGCCTGTCAGATTTGAGGGCAGCGGAGGCGGCGTGCCGAGGCTCTCGGGCGAGATCTGGAGCGTGCCGACCTCGACGACACCGCCGACGGCCGTGGTCGGAGGGCTGAACTGGCGCGTGACGTATGTCGTCTTGGAAACCTCGCCAATCAGATCGCCGAAGGCCGCGGGACTAGTCGAGGAGTAGGCGACATCAAGCAGATTGAACTCGCCATTGATGTCCGTCACAGCGGTGCGTCCGGCGAGAGCGACAGTCGCACCGGAGACCGGCAGGTCATTCGACGCGTCGTGGACGATCCCGTGCACGGTGACGGTCTCGGGCCCGATGTACAGGTCGCCGACGTCGACGGTGCCGGACACAGGAGAGAAGAAGAACGTCATGACGATCGGGCTGCTGCTTCCAGTCTGTGCATAACTGACCGTCAAGCGGTTTGTACCTGGCGCGACGTTGAGCACGAACGAGCCGTCGACAATGTCGGTCGTCGTGGAGTTCGAACCGCTGTTGACGCTCGCGGCCGGGTCCGTGGCTGCGTTCGTTTCGATCCACAGTACGCGACCGACGATCGTTGCGGTCACGCTCGATCCGCCGCCGCCCCCACCGCCGCACCCCAGAAGGAGCAGCGCGAGACTGAGCCAAAGCACGGCCCTCAGCAACTTCATCGCGTCGTCACCTCGAACCGCTGCGTCGTGCCCGTCGCGGTGAAGTAGACACGCCTGTTCTGGGACATGCTGTATCGGTTCCCGGCAGAGTCGATGAGGGTGAGCCGCTTATTGCCGTATATCTGTGCGATCTCAACGCGGAAACGTTCGCCACTAGTCAGGCCGGAGACGACGATCTTGAACGACTCGACGTCGCCCCACACGTTGATGTCGCGGTAGAGCGGAACGCCCGCGTCGATGGAGACCTGGAAACCTCCGGGGCTCGGCGGAAGTTGCGAATCGAACTTGGGGTCGTAACCTTTGGTCGCGTTGGCGCTCTGTCCGATCTGCACGTAAGAGGTGACATAGTTGCTGTTCGTCACCTTGACCTCGGACTCCCAATGAGCGACCTTGAGACCAGTTGTGCCACCAATGGGCCGACCCAGCCCGATGCGCGGTGCTCCCACGGAGAATCTCGTCGGGCCGAAGCGCCTTGCAGCCGCTGCAAAGTCCGTCGGAGTGAAGAGCATGACCGCGCCATCGGGCTGTAGTGCGCGGACGAAGTAGCCTTTGCCTGGCGCGAGCGAAGTGGCCGGAACGAGCGTGCCCAGGTCGGGGTTGCTTGGATCGGGGTTGAACTCGAAGATCGTCGGATCGATGACCGATCCCACCGCCTGGTCATACGTGGACATAGCCTGCGACGCCACGGTAAATGAGAGGTTGTTGGTGCCGAGCGTCTGTGAGAACGGCACCGTGACGATGTTCCAGCCGGGCTGTAACGAGACGGCGACAGGCGTGAACGGCGCGGAGTAGCCGTCGACCGCCAAGGTGACACCCGTCGACGGGCGTGCGTAGAACCCTAATCCGGACAGCACCTGTCCAGCGTCCGGGAAGAGGTCGTAGCGCACCGTGACGGGATTCCACCTGGCGAAAAGGGTCTGATCCTCAGAAATACCAAGCACCTCGTTCGGCCTGATGCGGAAAGGCTGGAGCGGCAGCCCTGTCAGAGCCAAACGCGCTAACAGGGCGCCGTTGAATGTCGTGTAAGAGTCAGGGGTCGATACGTTGAGCGCGAGTGGGCCTACGCCCTTGACGACTTGTCTGCTGAAGAGCTCGCTCGGCCCGGCGATCGTGACCTGGAAGACGTGGACCGTGACCAACTGCGCATTGAGGTAACTCGCGTCGGTGATGTTCGCGCCGAAAGCAAAGTTGTCGACGGGGATAGGACCGAGCGAACCGCCCAACCAGTCGATCGACACTCGGTAGGAGACGCCTGTGGCCGGGATCGGGAGCCCGGTCAGCGTGCCATAGAAGTTGTTGAAGGTCGGGTTGGTCCCGGTGGAGACGGACCCTGCCGGAAGAACGACTCGTGTGTCCCCACCCGCGAACGGGACGTCCACAGCGACTCGGTACTGCTGTCCGCCAAAAGGTACGGAGGTGAAGTTGGGGACGACGGAACCGAAGGCGCCAGCGATCTTGATCGAGTCGTCCTGGACTGACGCGAAGAAGCGCGTGAAGTCTGGCATCCAGTAGACGGGAAACGCAGTCCCAGCAAGCAGCGCCTCGTCGCCGTTGGCGCTGGTCCTGAAAGTGTTGACGTCGATGGCGAAGACGCCGAAGTCGCTCGTTCCGCCAACCGCCTGGATCGGGAAGGGCTGGACCATGACCTTCAGCCCGGCGGTGACAGACGTATCGAGGATGTACTGTCTCTTGACCCAGTCGAAGAAGCTGAGGCCCTCGATCTGCGAATTCGCCGTGCTTGTCAGGAAGTCGATGACCTGCTGTCCGAGGTTGGCGAAGTCGTCCATCGTGACGAAGGCGCTCGGGCTCGCGTAGTAGCGCGTGTTGAACTCTTTCGCGAACCCTGGATACTGCGTGAGGACCTTGCTCCATGCCGTGCCGGCCATCTGATATCGGGCCAGGTAGATGCCGCCCGTGCTGCCGCCTGCGGGGAGGGTCGTGTCGAGGAGGTTCGGGGCGATGAAGTTCTTTGCGCCGAGGGCCGGCTGGTTGTACCAGTCGTAGAACGTGCTGACGTCGTAGAGGCTATCGAGCGTCGCCTCGATGACCGCCGGGTCGGGCGAGCCCGGAAGTATGTTCGGGCTCCGCACCACGCGCATTGTCGCTGCACGCACAAGGCCTTCGCTCAGGGCGTCGAACGGGTACGGCGCGTCGCTGGCGTATGCGAGTAGTAGCGTGTGGACGTAGTTGATCTCGGCGCTGACATCGGAGTTGTAGACGGGAAACCTGATCTCCGGCCCGTCGGGGCCGTTGGGAATGTAGTAGCCGCCACCGACCGCGAGCCGATCCTGAATGTCCGCGTCGTAGTTGCGAACGTGGACAATGCCGCCGACCTTGGGCAAGCCGTAGACCGCGTCC
>DATLWQ010000398.1:0-4692 GCA_035576225.1 Fimbriimonadaceae bacterium
CGCCGACCCGGCGAAGTGCTCGAAGGACACGCCCACTTACTCCGGGAGGTTCTCTGTGTTCGGCCACGCTGAGTGTGCGGGAGACGAAGGACACTGCCAGGTGACGCCCGACCGTAGGCGGTTTGACGACAGGCCCTCTCACGCTCTGACAAAGGCGTTCCGGCGAATCCCGATCACCAGGCACTTGAAGAAGGCGTGCGAAAAGTCAAACGAACTGACCGTCACGCTGATTGCCAGTTGCGACTCAGGGTTCGACGGCTTCGAGGGTGAACGGCTCCTCCAGTACGACGGCCTTCAGATCGTCGCGCGTTGATTGCAGGTCAGTTCATGGCCTGATTAACTCTGCTGGAGTTCGCTCCACTGCGGCGGATCGACGCCCAGCAGCCACTTGACAAAGAAGTCACGCCGTTTGTGTTCGCCGTACGCCCCGCCGCTCGTGTGGTCGCTACCGGGCAGAACCAGGAAGTCGAAGTCCTTGTTCGCCTTGATCAGCGCGTCCACCAGGCGGTACGTCGACTCTGGCGGTACGTTGGTATCGAGTTCTCCGACGAACAGCATCAGGTGCCCTTGCAACTTGGCGGCGTTGTCGATGTTCGAGGACTCTGAGTACCACGGCCCGACGGGATAGCCCATCCACTGCTCGTTCCACCAGTATTTGTCAATTCGGTTGTCGTGACATCCGCACGAAGACACGCCGACTTTGTAAAACTCGGGGTGGAACAACAGCCCGGCGGTCGACTCCTGACCGCCCGCCGACGTTCCATAGATGCCGACGCGACTGAGGTCCATCGTCGGATCCTTTAGCGCCGCAGCCTTCATCCAAAGGATGCGATCAGGGAAGCCGGCGTCCTTCAGGTTGTGCCAACAATAGTCGTGGAACTTCTTTCCGCGGTTGTCGGTCCCCATTCCGTCGATCTGCACGACAATAAACCCGAGTTCGGCCAGTGCGTGCATCGACGAATACGTCATAAAGCGCTTCGGCACAAAACTGTCGTGCGGCCCTGCATAGATGTTTTCGATCACCGGGTAGGTCTTGCTCGGCGACCAGAACGTCGGCCGGACGATGATCCCCCAGATGTCGGTCACGCCGTCGCGCCCCTTCGCGACGAACCTCTCCGGCAGGTGCACGCCGATCTTCTTCAGCCCCGAGATGTCGGCGTCCGCGATGTCGGCGATGAACCGCCCGTCCTTGGCGTCACGCACCTGGTGCACAGGTGCCTTGTCAACGCGCGACCATGTATCGGTCAGATATTTGTAGCCGGGCGAGAACGTCGCGGTGTGCGTCCCGTCACCGTCCGTTAACCGGACAAAGTGAGAGCCGTCGAAGTCGACTCGGTAGTACTGGATCTGGTACGGGTCCTGCCCAGGTTCACGGCCGTTGGCGGTGAACCAAATCTGCCGACTGTCCTCGTCCACGCGTAGAACGTCGCGCACCACCCACGGGCCCTTCGTGATCTGGTTCTCGACTTCGCCTGTCAGGGAGTTGATGAGATACAACTGCCCCCAACCGTCGCGCTCCGACCGCCAGATAAGTTCCGGCGTCTTCTGCAAGATCCGCAGTTGGAGTTTTGTCGTGTCTACGAAAGTGTCCGACTTCTCATCGACGATTGTCTTTGCGCTGGCGGTGGCCGGGTCGATCATCACGACCTTGTATTCCTGATAGCCGCGCACGTTGAAGTCGACCATGCCGAACCTTCCGTCCGAGTACCAAGTCATATTCGGTGGGCCCGACCAAGGCTGCCCACCGCCGAGGATCGGCTCGAGGTCGACCTTCGTCTCGCTCTTCTTCTCCACGTCGATGACGTACGTCTCGTAAGTGTCCAGTTTGTCGCCGGGCTGGTCATAGAGCCTCTCGCGCAGCACGGCCCTCGTGCCTTGGTCGCTGGGAGAGGACTCGAGCAGCAGCGCCTTCTTCCTGTCGCCCTTGATGAGTTTGAAGGCGACGATCTTGCTTCCGTCCTTCGTCATGTACGCGCGCTCGAAGTCGCCGGTTGTCGAGACGGTCGTCCAGTCGTCGCCGCTTCGGACCTGCACCGCGCCAGCCACCGTCCGGACACGGTCGTCCCGCACCGGAGGCGTACCGCCGTCTCCAAAGCCTCGGCGGCCAAATCCGGCGGGCCTGTCGACCTTTTCCGCCGTGAAAGCCTTGAGGTCGACCTTGTACCACTCGTTTCCTACCCTCCCGGTCAACGAAGAAACGTCCTGTGCGACGGACACGTTTTCGAGCGGCAACTCCCGTGCGTCCACAGTCCGCCCTAAGGCCGTGCCCAGAGCGTGCGCCACCTTAGCGTGGTCGAAGAGGTCGCTTCGCTTGTTCGAAGCGACGTCAAAGAGCACGAAGCGACGCCGTTGTGCAGACGCATCCTCGTACCACAGCCGATGGTCGTCGAGCCAAGTTGCGCTGACGTCCACGTTGTAGACGCTCTGGGCCGCTTGCGTCCGTAGGGCGTCCGCGCGCTGGTAGGAAGAGACGAGCGTCGCGTTGTCCGGAACGTACGGGGTGAGCGGTGCCTTGGTGACCGGGCCCGAAAGGGCCAGCGCAGTGACGAGGATCTGGCACAGGAACATGAACCCATTCTAGCCCGGGAGTCCTAGCAGAAGTAACGTCAAATCGAGGTTGCACCGAAACGCACCGGGCGCAGAGGCGTCAACTCCCACACAGGAGACATCAATGAAGATGCACCTATTGACAATCGCCATTGCAGTTACGATGCTGTCGCCTCTTGCGCTCGCGCACGACGGCTACCGACAGGATTCAAGGACGAACGTCGCGGCGTCGATCTCGTGGAGCACGCGAGACCGCAACGGCAACCGCTTTGGGATCACGTTCCGCGTAGACCGCCGAGGCTTCGACGTCCTGGCTGCCTACGACCAACAGAGCCGGTACGACCGCTACGGCCGCGGCGACTACGACTATCGACGCCCGTGTCCTCCGGACTTTGACTTTAGGCACTACCGGAAGGGCCAGTACGACAGTCGCTACTTCGATTCTTACGACGAGTGGTGCGACTGGCGCGACTGGACCTCCCGCTGGAACCGTCACGACCGCAACTGGTACCGCAACTACGACGAGCGGCACCGCGCCTGGGTCGCCTTCCTCTCGGAGCGCTCGCGCGCGGCGATCGACTACTACCGGCGCCACGACAACCGGCACAGCAAGTACGACTACCGCCGACGCGACAGCCGCTACAACCGATACGACTATCGTCGCGGCGACGACAGGCGCGGCGACGGTGACCACGACCGCGACGACCGCGGCCACGACCGTGGCGAGCACAGGGGCCACGAACACTAGAGAAGGGAAGTCAAGGGCCGCGACCGAATAGGGTCGCGGCCCTTTAACTTTAAGGTTGCCGGTTCTTTCGCCGTGTCGCTACGGATCCCTGTCGCTTGGGTGCCTCCCGGTGCCGACGGCGCCAGCGAGCGTCAGACCAGACGACGCCTTTCCAACACCGCACTCGATGATGGTCGAGGCCTCGATGTCATGGATCTCGTTGTGCTCGTGGCTCGTGTCAGAGACCCACTTGCCGCGAAGGAACACGACGCAGTCGGACGAAATCGCCTTGCCCTTCCCGTCGAGGTCGGCGATCTGATCCGCGATCCATCCGAGCCCAGAGCCGATCGCGCTGCCGATCGCACCACCGACTGCGGCGCCAATGGCCGTTGCCACGATAACGATCAGTATGCACAGAAGGAACCCCAAGCCGAGTGTGGCGATTCCGAGTGCCGCACAGATCGCGGCACCCACAATGACGCCTGCAATGGCGCCCGCAGTACCTCCGACAGCCAGGCCGACGGCGCCGAACGACCCCATGTACGAACTGATCTCGCAGTGGAACACGGGCACTCCGCCGTTGTCGGGGTCGACGACGCGCCCGGCCTGGATCATGCCTGAGTCGGGAGCGGGCCGGTCGAGGACCTCGTTCATGTCGACCCCGACCCCCAAGGGGGTCAGGAACGTGAACGGGACGAGCATGTTAAAGGTCCAGTCGTTGTCGTTGAACGGCTGTATTCCGAGTCCGCTGTTCTTTCCGGCACAGACGATCATCCCCTGGACCTCGATCGTGTCCGGGTTCTGACTCTTCAGCCTGGTGAACCAGTGGATTGCAAAGCCGACCGAAACGCCGATGAAATAGCCTCCGATCGCACCGATGATCGCGAGCGGGATCGTGCCGGTCACGCCGAGCGTGATGCCGATAGCCGCCAGAGCGCCGGCGAGCCCAGAACCGCTGGCGCCCAAGAGGGCTCCTCCGATGCCGAACCGGGTCAGCACCTCCTTCATGCCGCGGTAGTGGTCGCCTGTTATGTTTTGTGTGTCGCAGCCAGCCATTCTAGTTGCCTCCTCCTGGATGGATCGTCACTGTGACCCCGCCGGACGGTTCGCCGCCCTGCCACGCAGTCACGTTGAAGGCCTCGTCGGGGCCAGGGAAGTCCGGAGCATCGACGATGAGTTCGACCTCGCGGTACGCCTCACCCGGCGCAAAGGCGAACGAGTCGGGCTCGACCCTCGCGTTCCATACAGGCGGACGCGGCGCGAACATCGCGTCAGGGTCAGCGTCCTTGCCGACCTTGTCGTTGAACCTGTATGAGTCGACGGTGACCCTGACCCACTCGCACCCGTCCTTTCTCTGCTGCTCTCTGCCTTTGCCCTTCTTGCTTCCGGCCCTCAGCCACTCGAGGATCGCGCCGAGC